>JAUWTC010000282.1 GCA_030609785.1 Holophagae bacterium | reverse complement strand
CGGCAGCAGCGATGCTGGGTTGGCAACACACCCTGGTCACACCTGATGATCTCAGCCGCGTCGATGCGGCCTTTTTCACCGCAAACGGCATCCTCGCCGTTGTTATGGGCGTGCTCTTCATCACTGCCAGGGCTCTTGCTGGCTAACAGCATAGCCTCATGCAAAAAGCCACAAGATGAGTAGCCACAAAAAGGCACGAAAAAGCACAAAAATGGGAAACGATAAAAGAAGAAATTATTCATTCATATAGAGTTGCAGGCCAAGCCGCGTTTCATTTGTGTTTCTCTTCGTGCCTTTTTGCGCCTTTTTGTGGCTATTTTCTCCTCTTTGTGGCATTGCCGTTGAGTCTTGCAAGTGCCTGAGCTTCGTTCAGAACGCCGGTAAGAATCGCTCATCTTAGGTTAAGATCACCATCGACTGATGCGTTCCGAGAAGATCCCCTTCCGCCACATTGCCCTCGAGGGGCCCATCGGGGTCGGCAAGACCTCGCTGGTTCAGTTTTTGGCCCAACGGTTCGAGGGAGTGATGGTCCTCGAGGACATCTCGAACCCGTTCCTGTCGGCCTTCTACGAAGGGCGGCCCGGCGCGGCATTTCAGGTTCAGGTCTACTTCCTCTTGTCGCGCTTTCAGCAACAGCGAGAAATTCGGCAGATGAATTTGTTCCAGAACCTCGTGCTTGCCGACTACACCTTTCCGAAGGACCGGATCTTCGCCTACCTCAACCTTGGGGACGACGACCTCAAGGTCTACGAGAAGTTGTACCCGGTTCTCGAACAGGAAGTGGCCAAGCCCGATCTTGTGATCTACATGCAGGCTTCGGTCCCGGTCCTGATGGAACGCATCGCGCAACGCGGGCGGGACTATGAAACCGAGATCGACCCCGAGTACCTCGAACGCCTGAGCGAAGCCTACTCCTACTTTTTCTTCCACTATCGGGAAACGCCGCTGCTGGTGGTCAATACCGATGACATCGACTTCGTCAAAAACCCCGCCGACCTCGACGCCCTGGTGCAGCAAATCATCAGATGCCGGCGAGGCACCCAGGTGTATGTGCCGCTCGGATCCTCCCGAACCGAGCTTTAATCTAGGATTTCGAACAGGAGATATTGATGCTGCCTCGTGAGCTGTTCCGAAAAGACCCAGAGCGCATCCGGCGAATGCTCAGAAGTCGCCACACCGAGGCGCCCCTTGACCGGCTGCTCGAGGTGGACCGGCAGTGGCGTGACCTGCTGACCACCCTGGAGGAGCTGAAGGCCCGACGCAACGCCGGCTCGAAAGAAATCGGCCTGCTCTTCAAGGATGGGAAGCGGGACGAGGCAGAGGCTCGCAAGGCCTCCATGAGCCGCCTCGGTGACGAGATCAAGGACCTCGAAGAACGCACCTCAGGCCTGGAACAGGAGGTCGAGACTCTCGAGCTGACGATTCCCAACCTTCTGGACGCCGAGGTCCCCGAGGGGGCGAACGAGGACGACAACAGGGAGATCCGCCGTTGGGGTGACCCGCCGTCATTCGATTTCTCGTGCCAGGCCCACTGGGACCTGGGCCCCGCCCTGGGCATTCTGGACTTCGAGCAAGCCGCCAAACTCGCCGGAGCCCGGTTCGCCGTGCTCAGGGGCCCCGGCGCCGCTCTCGAACGGGCGCTGATCTCGTTCATGCTGGACATCCACACCCGAGAGCACGGCTACACTGAGGTCCTGACGCCCTACCTGGTCAACAGCACTTCCCTCCAGGGAACCGGCCAGTTGCCGAAATTCGCCGACGACCTCTTCCACATCGATGGTCACGACCTCTATCTGATTCCAACGGCCGAGGTCCCGGTGACCAATCTCCATCGGGACGAGAGTCTGGACGAATCCGCCATTCCCCTCCGCTACTGTGCCTTCACGCCCTGCTTCAGGGCCGAAGCGGGTTCCCACGGACGGGATGTTCGCGGCCTGATCCGGCAGCATCAGTTCCACAAGGTCGAACTGGTTCAGTTGACGACACCCTGGACCGCCTCCGACGCACTGGAACAACTGACCGGTCACGCAGAAGTCATCCTCCAACGACTCGACTTGCCGTACCGGGTGATGACCCTGTGCTCCGGGGACGTCGGCTTCTCGGCAGCCAAGACCTACGACATCGAGGTCTGGCTTCCGGGACAGGACCGCTACCGCGAGATTTCCTCCTGCTCCAACTTCTCCGATTTCCAGGCCCGGCGCGCCCATCTCCGCTACCGCCCTGCCGAAGGCGGAAAAGCCCGTCTGCTGCATACGGTCAACGGATCCGGCCTGGCCGTCGGCCGGACGCTGGTCGCCGTGCTGGAGAACTACCAGCAACAAGACGGCTCGGTTGTCGTGCCCGAGGTCCTGCGCCCCTACATGGGTGGCATGGAGTTGATCGAGCCGATCTGAGCTTCGAGGGCACAGTCCTCGATCAGCCACCGTGAAATCGCCCGGGCCATTACTCGATGCCCCCGTGCATTGGGATGCCAGAGATCTCTCGGCTCTGGCTGGAGCTCCGACACCGGACGGCGCTTGAAGATCGGCATCAAGTCCAGGACCGGGATCCCGGCGGCCTCGAATCGTTCGACAAGAGCCCCGTACAGCCGCATGTCGGCGCCTGAATATCGCTCCCAATCACCGCCCTCGGGCCATGAGGGAAAGACAACGACAAAGACAGGAATCCCTCTGGCCACCGACAGCTCGCTCACCCGTTCGATCACCCTGGTTGTTTCGTCCCAATGCCACGCCTGCAGGATAAGATCTCGCTGCTCCAGTCCCGGGTGCCGACGCTTGAGGAACCGTTTCTTGAGGACATGATCCATCTTTCGACGGAGAGTGGCCCCCACCTGGGACCGAGGCCTGGCGTAGTACCGCCCGAGGCCGCTGTTGGCCGCCCAGTCGATCACCGGATCGAACGCATCATTGAGGTGAAACTGCCAGAGGATGGCATCCGGGTCAAAATCAAGAACGGCACCCCTCATCAACGCAAACTCCTGGGCGGCACAATAGCCGGTCACCCCAAAGGCCGGGCACTCGATGCTGTCCCCCGGAAAAGCCTCCCGCAACATGTGTTCCAAACGGCGGACGTAGAGCTTCTCAAGAGGAATGCCGAGCTGCATCGTGACGCTGTCCCCGACGACCGCCAGCCGCCAGACACCGTTGGACTTGGCTTTCGAACGCTCGACATCGCGGAAGCCGTGGCTGTTGAACACATCGTGCCATCCGGGCTTGAGGGTGTAGAGGAGGGGAGGATCTGCCCGAACCGTCCCCAGATCGGCCTCGGACCGCCCCGCCAGGATTTCCTTCCGTTTGCCAATCTCCCGGACCTGCAGAACCCCCTCGAAAAGCACGAGGAGAACCAGCAGCGACAGCAGCGACAACAGCACCCGTTTCATGAGCCCAACTCTCGTACCGTGGATTGGTTTGAAATCATGCAGGACCCTCTCCACAAAACCCATGCGCGCAGCGCAACACCTCGGAGGTAATGGTACCCTTTCGCGAGTGCAGGAGGTGGTTCATGACCCTGGAAAAACTCAATCAGGCCCTGGTCACTGAGGTCGAACAACTCAAAGATGAGGGGCGCGCCAAAGCGCCGGAACGGATCATCATCGGCTACGAGCCGCCCCTGGGCACACGAGGACCTCGCTACCGGCTCGAGGGTTCGGACCACGCTTTCATCCGAATGAACTCCAACTCCTACCTCAGCCTCTCCCACCACCCGGCGGTGATGGAAGCCGCCGATCAGGCCACCCATGATTTTGGCGTCGGCCCCGGCGCGGTTCGTTTCATCGACGGCACCTTCTCTCACCACGTCGAGCTCGAGGAGCGCGTTGCCGCCTTCACCGGCAAGGAGTCCGCCAAGATTTTCAACTCGGCCTACACCGCGAACCTGGGCTTGAGCCTGGCGGTCAGCGGACCGAAGACCTACTGGGTCGGCGACGCCCTCAACCACAACTCGATCATCCGGGCGATGCGCATCGCGGGCGTTCCCCGAGAGAACAAGGCGATCTACGCCCACAACGACATGGACAACCTCCAGCGATGCCTGGAAGGAGTACCCGAGGGAATGGAGCGGGTCGTCGTCATCTTCGACGGCATCTTCTCGATGCGCGGCGACAATGCGCCCCTAGACGAGATTCACCGTCGCTGCGAGCCCCACCGTAACCGGTTCCCCCAGGGCCTGGTCACCGTCGTCGACGACAGCCACGGCATCGGCGCCTACGGCGCCACCGGTCGCGGCACCGAGGACTACAGCGGCCAACAGGCGGATATCACCGTCGGCACCTTCGGCAAGGCCTTCGGGGTCAACGGCGGCTTTGTCGCCGGCTCAACCGAACTGACCGAGGCCATCCGCCAGAAGGCCGACACCTACATCTATACCAACCCCTTGAGCGTCGCCGACTGTGCCGCCGCTTCGAAGGCGCTGGAAATTGCCGACAGCCCCGAGGGTCTCAACCTGCTGACCCACCTCCGCGCTCGAACAGCCCAATTCCGTCAGGGCATTACGGCCCTGGGATGGGAGAGCATCCCGGGACCCCATGCGGTCGTGCCCCTTTTGGTGCGTGACACCGATCGAACCAAAGACCTGGTACGCCACTTCTTCGACAACGGCGTCCTGGTCGTCGGCCTGGCCTTCCCGGTCGTTCCCAAGGGAGACGACACCATCCGGGTGCAGATCAACGCTGCGCATACCGAGGCCGATGTCAACGAGGCGCT
>JAUWTC010000037.1 GCA_030609785.1 Holophagae bacterium | reverse complement strand
CGTGAGATCGCCCAACTCGGAGAGGAAGTCAGGGATCTTCTGATCATCCGTCAGATTGTCCGGGAAGTTGGCAATGATTCTGCCGGTCAGGGAGATGTCTCGTGTCTCAATGTCGATGCCGGTTCCCTTGGTGTAGGCCTTGACGATGGGCAGCAGAGAGTAGGTAGCCAGTGCCGGGGCTTCATCGATTTCTGTCCAGATGATTCTTGATGTTTTCATGTTCTATCCTCAATTCTTGCGTTTGCCGCAACTCGGCATCGCAGTCTAACGCTTCCGGGGTGGGTTGTCAGCCCTCGTTCAGAATTGGGTCCCGACTACGACTGAGAGTAAACCGAGGCCCTCGTCCCTAGTGACGTATACGTTCCGGGCCCTGAGCCGCCGTCGGCGAGCAACGCTGCAAAGGTGAGCCACACCTCCCCTCTGGTCATTCCAGCCGCCGATTTCAGCAGCGCAGTGATGACACAATCGACTACCCGGTGATCAGCTATCCCACCTACGCCTACTATGTCGCCATCTGTCTCAACTCCGCCGATCACCGGCTCTACTCTGTGTGCATCTATTACCAGGCGCCTCTATTTGCCGACGGCTTCGAGTCGGGTGATACGACGGCCTGGCCCTACCCCTGAACCGGGACCCGGGAGAGTTCGACAGGGACAGGTGCCACCCCAAAGTCGAACTTGTACGTAAGCCTTGTTTGACACCAGGTCGTCGGCGCAGCCGACACGAAGACTATCCGTTTTGTATGGTTCACCCGGGCCGCCCCTGCGGGCCTACCCAGCGCGTGTTGCCCATGATCATTCTGATCATTGCAACTGGTACCAACCAAACGAAAAACGCCGCCGAATGGCGGCTGTGATTTGCATGGTGCACGCCGGGCCACCCCTGCGGGCCGACCCAGCGCGTCTCACCACGATCAAGCCGTTCCAGCAGCCATCCTCGCTTCGCGACGATGACGCTGTCACTCGCCTGCTCGCGGCGAGAGGTTCCAACCAATAAGCAAAAAGCCGCCCGGTGGGCGGCTTGTCGCTTATTGGTTGCGGGGATAGGATTTGAACCTATGACCTTTGGGTTATGAGCCCAACGAGCTACCGGACTGCTCCACCCCGCGTCAAGGGAGCCGGAGTATAGGTTCGGCCCCCTCCTCTGTCAAGTCCTCCAGAGGTGGCGGCGGGGTGGGGGTGGCCAACACGATGACCTCTTCTCCCGGGCCTATCCAACCGAGGTCGTAACGGGCGAGGGACTCGACGGCTTCGGGGTCGGAGGAGACCGCGTCGATCGTTGCCGTCAGGCTTTCGATATGGCGCTGCAAGCGTACCCGTTCCTCTTCCAGGCGGCGTTTTTCAGCCTTGGCCGCAGCCAGATCGGCATAGCCCTGGGTGACGATGCTCGAAAGCAATCCCAGGGCCGCGACGATGGCCAGTGCGACCAGGATCAGAGGGAGTCGTTTGATCGGAGTCTTAGCCTGCATGTCTCACCAGAGCCCTGCAGAAGGGGGCGAAGATGTGAGGCTCAGGGAGCAGGGATTAGGGATTAGGGAACAGGGACTAGGGATTAGGGAATTGGGATTAGGGGTCAGGGAACAGGGAGCAGAACTCAGGGACCTTGCCCCCTGCACCCTGCATCCTGCATCCTGCATCCTGAATCTCGCATCCTGCATCTCAGTTTCCCTGCCGACAGCTGTGGTTCTGTGCCGGTGCTTTACCGCCTGAAGACGCGGGCCCCTTTGAAACGTGCGGTGTCGTCAAGCTCTTCTTCGATCCTCAAGAGTTGGTTGTACTTGGCGACCCGGTCGGTCCGGCAGGCGCTGCCGGTCTTGATCTGTCCCGTGTTGAGGGCGACCGCGAGGTCAGCAATGGTGGTGTCTTCGGTCTCACCGGAACGGTGGGAGATTACGGTCGTCCAACCGTTGGTATGGCTGAGGTTGATCGCGTCGATCGTCTCCGACAGCGTGCCGATCTGGTTGAGTTTGATCAGCACGGAGTTGGCAACGCCCTCCCGGATACCGCGGGCGATGATCTCCGGATTGGTGACAAAGATGTCGTCGCCGACCAGTTGGATCCGGCTTCCGAGACGATCCGCCATTTTCTTCCATCCGTCCCAGTCGCTCTCGGCCAGGCCGTCCTCGATCGACACTACGGGGAAGTCGTTGACCATCTCTTCGTAGAAATTAATCATGTCGTCGGAACTCAGTCCTGTCCGTCCTTCGCCGGTGAGGTTGTAGGTTCCTCCGGAGAAAAATTCGGAGGCGGCAGGATCCATGGCCAGGCCGATCTGGTCACCGGGCACGTAGCCGGCCTTCTCGATTGCTTCCATGATCAATTCAAGGGCAGCCCTGTTGGATGCCAGGTTGGGGGCGAAGCCGCCCTCGTCGCCGACTGCGGTCGCCAAACCCCGATCATGCAAGACTTTCTTGAGCGTGTGGAAGGTCTCGACGCCTGCGCGGAGGGCCTCTCTGAAACTCGTGAAACCCAGTGGCACCACCATGAACTCCTGGATGTCGACCGAGTTGTCCGCGTGGGCGCCGCCGTTGAGGATGTTCATCATCGGAACGGGAAGGTCGCGGGCGCCGCAGCCGCCGAGGTATTGGTAGAGCGGCAGTCCGCAGGCCTCCGAGGCCGCGCGGGCCGTGGCCAGGGACACTGCCAACATGGCGTTGGCCCCCATGTTCTCTTTGGTGTCGGTGCCGTCGGCTTCAATCAGCGCTTGATCGACGCCTAGCTGATCCCGAGCGTCCAACTCCTCGACCGCGTCGGCCAGGGGGCCGTTGACGTGCTCGACCGCTTTCAGAACACCCTTGCCCAGGAAGCGGTCCTTGTCTCCGTCTCTCAGCTCCAGGGCCTCGCGGGACCCGGTAGATGCGCCGGATGGCACGATCGCCCGGCCGACGACTCCGGAGGAGAGAATGACCTCCGCTTCAACGGTCGGGTTGCCTCGGGAATCCAGGACCTCACGGCCGATGACATAATCGATATCGAACATTGTTATAGCCTCCTGTTGGTGAACATTTGTCGTGCCTGGTGCATCAGTTGGCGCATCTCTTCGCCGGTGCGGCCCTCTGCATACAGGCGGAATTTCTTTTCTGTCCCGGCAATTCGAATCAGGAGCCAGGCACCCCCTTCGAAGGTCAGTTTGAGGCCGTCTCGGCGATCCACGGCGACGACCTGTCGTCCACCCAGTTCGGTCCAATCCTTCCGGCACCGGCGTTCGAGGACTTTTCGCCGGCCCTCGGTCAAGGGCAGTTGGGTCCGCCTGAAAAAGTAGTGTCCAACCCGTTCCTCCAGCGCGTTAACGAGTTCGGAGATCGTCTTGCCCTCGACTGCCGCCATTTCGACGGTCAAGAGGCACGCCAATAGGCCGTCCCGCTCGGGAAGGTGCTTGGCCCACGCCAGACCGGCGCTTTCCTCACCTGCAAATTCCAGAGTCCCGTCGACCAACAACGGCCCGAAACTCTTGAAACCGACCGGGGTTTCCATGATTTCGAGACCGTGTGATTTGGCGACGGCGTCGATCAGAGTCGATGTTGCCAGGGAGCGACCGACGCCGCCCTTGAGGCCACGTCGGCGTGCCAGATAGTCCAGGATCAATGCAATCAAATGGCTGGAGTCGCACATTTTGGCGCCGTGATCCAGAATCCCGAATCGGTCACCGTCACCGTCAGTTGCCAGACCCAAATGGGCGCTCTTCCGACGCATCACGTCTCGCAATCGCCCCAGATTAACCGATGAACAGTTGGGTGCATATCCCCCGAAAAATGGATCGCGGGTGTTGTGGATGATCGTTGCGTCCAGCGAGTTTTCCAGCAGGATGTGGTCCAGGTATTCCCGGGTTGACCCGTAGAGTGGGTCGACCACCAGGCGAAGGCCGCTCCGACGGATGGCATCCCAGTCGATCAGGCCCTGGAGCTGTTCGAGATAGGCGGGCTTGGGGTCGTGTTCGGTTTGGAGACGGCTGTCGGGGAGGAAAATATCGTCCCAGTCTTTCTCCAGTTCCCCGCAGCGGACCTCGATCGGGGCCGTGAAGTCTGAGGGTGCCAGATTGCCGTCTTTGGTGTAGATCTTGAGTCCGTTGTACTCCGGGGCGTTGTGGGAACCGGTGAACATCAGGCCGGCGACAGCACCGCGACGGCGGACGGCGTCGGCCAGAACTGGGGACGGGCAGTCCCGACTGACGGTTTCCACCAAAGCGCCGTTCGAGGTCAGGATTTTTGCGGCGGTCGCGGCGAATTTTTCCGACAGCATCCGGGTGTCGTAGCCGATGAGAAACGGGCGCTCGACAGGCCCTCTGGAACGCAAGGTGTCCAGCAGGGCCTGGGTAACAATCCTGACTTTTCGGAAGGTGATATCGCGCCCGATCACGCCGCGCCACCCGGACGTTCCAAAGTGCACCATGATAGGCGCAGTGTAGTACAGAGCGCGAGAATTGTGGGAAAAATTCGACCTACGGTTGGGCGTCGGAACACAAAGACAATTGAACCGCGAAGACGCAAAGAGCGCGAAGGGAACGCCAAGAAAGAGGATTTGGAACCACAAAGACACGAAGACCACGAAGGGAACACAACCTTCCGGCAAAGCCGGGTTACTATGCGTCCATGTTCTTGTACCGAGAAAATACTGTAACGGGGGCGTGGGCGATTCCTCAGGCCTCCCATTCGTGGTTGGCCTGGCAGTTGGCGTCCCACTGGGGCAACCGGCGGTTCGCCCGCCCGACCCCTCGGGCAGAGGTCATCGCCGCCGTGCTTCTGCACGACGGAGGCTGGACCGAGTTTGACGCTGCGCCGGGCATCGACCCAGAAGGCCGGCCTGTGACTTTCGACCGGATGGCGGTGGGTGAGCATTTGGACATCTGGCGGGCGTGCGTCACCAGGGCAGCGATCCATAGCCGATATGCTGCGCTTCTGGTGGCGGCCCACTTCGCCGAACTGGCGGGCCGTAAGGCGAGCGAACTCCTGGGGTTGGGAGACACCGGCGGGGCGCGCTCCACCCAGGCGTTCAGAGCGGAAATGGAGCGCCTCCAGGACGGGTGGATCGAGGAGTTGAAGGCCGACGCGCGGTATAGGACCACTCTCGAAGGGCCGGGGCGGCGCGTCAACGCTGCGGTGTTGGCCGCCTGTGATCTTGTGTCGGTGATGCTGTGCGCCTCGATGCCTTTCCAGTTTCCGGTCCGGGCGATTACCAGCCGCGGAGAAGTTGAAGAACTGACGATTACCACTGTTTCCGACCGGGTTTTCAAGATGTCGCCCTGGCCGTTCGAGGGGACCAGGCTCAAGGTGCACTGCGAAGGGCGGTACCTCCGGAGTGTGCGATTCCCGTCCGTCCAAGCCTTTCAAGAGGACCTGATGCGGGCCAGGGTCGAAAGATTGGCCTTCGAGTTCGTGAGGCCTGGGAGTCTTTAGGATGGTGGGGGGAGTGGCTTTTCTCGGTGACCCCTCGACAACTGCAACGTTCAGAAGCCAATACGCCTCACCATCCTATTGACAAACGACGCGCGATGCCTAGAATGGCGTCTCTACCAGTGCTCCGCAGTAGCTCAATGGTAGAGCGGGTGGCTGTTAACCACTAGGTTGGGGGTTCAAGTCCCTCCTGCGGAGCCAGCTGATTCACCGCCGGAGACGGCGGTTTTTTATTGAACCTCTAGGGGCCCGGCCGGCCCCCAGATCGATCAGCCTCTCCGCATTGCCTCCAACCGCTTGCGAAGCCTCTTTCGAATTCGCATCAGGCGCATCTTCATCGCGGCTTCGGCAATGCCGGCCTCATGGGCCAGGTCGGCTATGGGAACTCCTTCGGCTCGGGCGTTGAGGAGGTCGATGGTCTCTGAGTCCTCCTCCTCGATGGCGGCCAACATCAGGCGAATCTCGGCGACGCGTTCGGCTTTCTCGTGGGGGTCGTCGTCGCTTTCGACGGCGACGGCAGCCTCGAGGGAGTCCTCCTTGCGAACGGCCGTGCGGCGCAGATGGTCCCTGGCCGCGTTGGCGGCGATGCGCCGGATCCAGGCGGGGAACGCACGGGCATCCGACAAGCGGTCGAGACGCGTCCAGGCTCGCAGGGCGACGTCCTGGGCCAAGTCCTTGGCGGTTTCTTCGCAGCGAACGCCGCAAGCAAAAAGGGTCGATGCGATCGCCTGGCGATGCAGGTCCAGTAGGCCACGGAAGGCCTCCTCCGAACCCGCTCGTGCCGAACGAACCAGTTGGGCGATCTCCTCCCACCGATCAGGAACAACTTTCGAACTCATGCGTGCCTAGACTATCCCAACTCGGTCGGAGTCGTCAGGTACAAGAAGACAATTGAACCGCCAAGGCGCGAAGAGCGCAAAGGAAACACAGGGAAGATTTGGTATCTCCTTCTTGGCGTACTTTGCGGTCTTTGCGAGAGGTCTGTGTTCTTCAGGATCCATTGGGGAGCGCCGCGACTCCTATGTTACTCTCCGGCCCGATGAAATCCGGACTCCAGGTGTCCCGTCTTCTTGCACAACCCCGGCCGGCATTGCTCGCTCTGGCCGATGGCTCGGTATTCCACGGTTTTGCCGCCGGTGCTCCAGCGGCCGTTGCCGGAGAAGTGGTGTTCAACACGGCGATGACCGGCTATCAGGAGATGGTGACCGATCCGTCGTACCACGGGCAGATCCTCTGTCTGACGACGTCGCACGTCGGGCAGGTCGGGGTCAATGAAATCGACGCGGAAAGCGACCGACCGTGGGCTCGGGCGCTGGTGGTTCAGGATCTCGATCTCGAGCCGTCATCCTGGCGATCGGAGGAGAGCTTCGAGCGTTGGTTGGAGAGCAGGGGTGTCACGGTTGGCTGGGGCTTCGACGTACGGGCGATCGTGCGGCGGATCCGAGAGGCCGGCGCCGTTCCTGGTGTGTTGTCGGCGACTGACGATGTGGACGCCGAGCAGGCTGTTGCAATGGCCAGACAGGCCCAGGGCACCGACGGCTGTGATCTGGCCTGTGAAGTGGCCTGCGAAAAGACATACACCTGGAGCGAAGGTCCTTGGCGGAGTCCGTCGCATCCGATGTCTCTCCCTGAGGTTCCCCAGGATGTCGTCGTCGTCGATCTCGGTGTCAAGCGGTCAATCTTACGGCGCCTGGTTGCCGAAGGCTTCAATGTAACTGTCGTTCCGCCGACAACCACAGTCGATCAAGTGCTGGCCCACGACCCCGCTGGGGTTCTTTTTTCCAACGGCCCCGGTGACCCGGCTGCCGTTGTTGGGGCTCGCGCCCTGGCCGAATCGTTGTTGGGGCGCTTGCCCCTGCTGGGCATCTGCCTCGGCCACCAGATCCTCGGGTTGGCCTTGGGGGCCCGCACGGTCAAGCTGCCTTTCGGGCATCACGGGGGCAACCACCCCGTCAGAGAGCTGGCGACCGGCAAGGTCTTGATCACTGCCCAAAATCACAACTACGCGGTCGAGGAGGCGTCGTTGCCCCGAGAGGTCGTTATCACCCATGTCAACCTGACCGATGGCACGGTCGAAGGCCTGGCCCTGCCGCGTTTGGGCCTCGAGGCTGTTCAGTTCCATCCAGAGGCTGCCCCCGGCCCCAACGACGCCCTGGGGCTGATGACCGGCTTTGCCGAGCGTTGCAGGAGTTTCGTGCGATGAACCGGGTTCCGAGCGTCGTCGACAGCCCGTTGCCGACCAAGGTGTGCATCCTCGGCGCCGGCCCGATCCGGATCGGTCAGGCCTGCGAGTTCGACTACTCCGGAGTGCAGGGGGTCAAGGCTCTGCGCGAGGAGGGGTGCGAGGTCGTGTTGGTCAACTCCAACCCGGCGACGATCATGACCGACGCCCGCTTGGCCCACCGATCCTACGTCGAACCCCTGACGCTCGAGGCCGTAACGGCGGTCCTGGAGAAGGAACGGCCGGATGCGCTGATACCGACCTTGGGTGGACAGACTGCGCTCAATCTCGCGATCGAGCTGGATGAGGCCGGTGTGCTGGAACGCCTCGGCATTCGTTTGCTCGGGGCCTCGGTTGAGTCGATTCGTCTTGCGGAGGATCGAGAGCTCTTCCGAAAGACGATGGTGGCGGCCGGACTTCCGGTGCTGCCGGCGACGACGGTCCGGTCGGTAGAGGCCGGGCTCGAGGCCTTGGAAAGCGTCGGGTTGCCGGCAATCTTGAGGCCGTCCTTTACCTTGGGGGGGTGGGGCGGGGGTATCGCGACGACCGAGGAAAAATTCATCCAAATACTGGAGCGTGGCCTTGAAGCGTCGCCGACCCATGAGGTCCTGGTCGAGCGTTCGGTGCTGGGTTGGAAAGAGTTCGAGCTCGAGGTGATGCGGGATGCGGCGGGCGCCTTCGTCGTTGTCTGCTCGATTGAGAATTTCGATCCGATGGGCGTTCACACGGGGGATTCGATCACCGTGGCGCCCGCCCAGACGCTGACCGACCGGGAATATCAGGTGCTCAGGGACGCGGCGCGGGAGGTTCTCGACGCCGTGGGCGTGGCGACCGGTGGCGCCAACGTGCAGTTTGCGGTCAACCCGCACGATGGGTCCTACGCCGTCATCGAGATGAACCCCAGGGTGTCGCGTTCTTCGGCGCTGGCATCCAAGGCAACCGGTTTTCCGATTGCCCGATTCGCGGCCAAGGTAGCGCTCGGCAGGCGGCTGGATGACATCGTCAACGACATCACGGGCACGACCCCGGCGGCCTTCGAACCGGCGCTGGACTATGTGGTCGTCAAGGTCCCGCGGTTTGCATTCGAGAAATTCCCCGGAGCAGCGGCGGAATTGGGTACGGCGATGAAGGCGGTCGGCGAGGTCGCTGCCATGGGGCGGACCTTTGAAGAGGCGCTCCTCAAGGCCGTGCGGTCCCTCGAGGTCGATCGGGACTCCTTGGAAGCCTGCCCGGCCCTGAGCGCACAGTCGGACCAAGGGCTGAAGGACCTTCTGAGCGTTGCCTCACCCGAACGCCTTTGGGAAGTTGCCGAGGGTCTGAGGCGCGGTTGGGGGATCGATGCGATCCATGAGATCACGGCCATCGATCCCTGGTTTTTGAGGCGGATCGAGGGTCTTGTCGGAGCCGAAGGCCTGATCGCCAAGTCAGGGAGCGAGGACCTTCGGGTCTTCCGGATGGCCAAGAGGCTGGGATTTTCCGACGCCCATCTCGGCCGGCTCTGGGGCCTGGAAGAAGAGGACGTCAGGTCCCGCCGAATGGACGCGGGCATTTGCCGAGTCCGGCGCCGGGTCGATACCTGCGCGGCGGAATTCGAGGCACGGACCCCCTATCTTTACGGGTCGTTCGGAGATCTTGACGAACAGCCGACGTCACGGCGCGCCGTGATGATTCTCGGCGGCGGTCCTGTCCGCATCGGTCAGGGCATTGAGTTTGACGCATGCTGCGTCGAGGCGGTCGCCGGCCTCAATGCCGAAGGGCTCGAGGCGGTGATGGTCAACTGCAACCCCGAGACGGTGTCGACCGACTACGACGCGGTCGATCGCTTGCACTTCGACCCACTGCACCAGGAGGACGTGTTGGACCTCTGTCTGGCCGAAAAGCCGGTCGGGGTCCTGGTTCAGTTGGGCGGTCAGACCCCGCTCAAACTGGCCGGCACTCTCGAGGCTCACGGCATCCCGGTGTGGGGGACCGATCGGGACGCCATTGATCGCGCCGAGGACCGAGGCCGGTTCCAGAAACTGCTTGAGGATCTGGGGCTCGAGCAGCCCCCCGGTGCCATGGTGACCTCGGCCGAGGAGGCGCTAAACGCTACGGCCGAGCTGGGTTATCCCGTGCTGGTGAGGCCGTCCTACGTGCTGGGCGGACGGGCGATGGAGATCGTCTACGACGACGACCAGCTCCTGGAATACCTCAAGCGGGCTGCAGCGCTGGACCCGGATCGCCCGGTCCTCCTGGACCACTTTCTCGAACGGGCGCTTGAGGTTGACGTCGATGCCGTCGCCGATGGAGAACGCGTGGTGATCTGCGGAATCCTCGAACACATCGAAGAGGCCGGCGTTCACTCCGGCGATTCAGGGGCGGTGACGCCGCCGGTCAGCCTTCCGCTGGAACTCCAGGCGGAACTGCGTCGGCAGGTGCGACAGATGGCGCTGGCCCTTGACGTCAAGGGCCTGATGAACGTCCAGTTCGCAATCCAGGACAGCAAGGTCTTCGTGATCGAAGTCAATCCGCGAGCCTCGCGAACCGTGCCCTTTCTGGCGCGGGCTTCGGGTGATCCATGGGCCGAACTTGCGGCCAGAGTCTGCGCCGGGGCGCGACTGGCCGACCTGGGCGTCACAGACGGCGTCGCGGTGGAGACGGCGGTGAAACTCCCGGTCTTTCCATTTGAACGATTTCCAGGGGTCGATCCCCTGTTGGGGCCGGAGATGCGGTCCACCGGTGAGGTGATGGGTCGAGGACGGACCTTCGGAGAGGCCTTTGCCAAAGCCGCCCAGGCAGCGGGCTGGCGCATGCCTGGTGAGGGGACGATCCTGCTGTCCCTTGCCGACCGGGACAAGAGCCGTCTGCCCGCGCTGGCCTCGCGTTTCGAAGAACTGGGCTTCTCTTTGGCTGCGACGCGGGGCACTGCGGAGGCTCTTCGGGAAGCCGGATTCGAGGGGGTTGTCGAAGTGGCCAAGGTCGGGCAGGGCCACCCGGACATTCCGGAGTTATTGGCCTCGGGTGACGTCGAGTTGGTCATCAATACGGCCGCAGGTCGCCGCGCGGCTCAGGACGCCGGCTCGATCCGCAGGGCGGCCCTGGATGCTCGAGTGCTCTACATTACGACCATCCCCGGGGCGCACGCCGCCGCCGAGGCAGTTGCTGCTCTGCGGCGCGGACGGTTGGAAGTTCGGGCCCTCCAGGATGCACGGCCCAAGCCGCCGGCATGGGCTGCCCAAACCCTCAGCTGAGCACCCACTCGAACGGGGGTGCCATGTCCGAAGTTCTTCATCAAGCAGGCCCTCCGGAATCCGAGTCACTGCGAAGAACTGCGGACGTGGCTCCCCTGCGGCGAGCGCGCTGGGACACAAGTCTCGGCTTACGCCGTAGGCCGTCGAGGGTCTTTTTCTCAGGGGGCTGCACCCTTACGACATTAATCCCGATGCCCCCTGAGGAAAAGGCCCGAGCGACGAAGCGTGCGACTGCACGCGAAGCCGAAGGCCGGGGATGAGAAACAGTACAGCCAACCGATACCCTCGAAAAACCGCCCCCCAAGAACTCCGGAACTGCGGACCTGGCACGGATATTCTGTTTGTTGACGCTGTCGCTGTCCCTGTCCCGGCCCCTGATTTCCACCCCGGCCTTCGGGGGCGCTTTGAGGTTGCCGTAAGCTCAACGGCTGCCGATCGCCCCCGCTCGGTGCGTGTTCCGGAGG
>JAUWTC010000174.1 GCA_030609785.1 Holophagae bacterium | reverse complement strand
GGTTTTCTCCGAGGAACCTTCGCGCGGACGGTACCATTGTCGATGGCCTGCTCGGTGACATTTGAACAGAGTTACGGTGGCGTTGACGGGGACTCCGCCTCCTCGACCGAAATCTACGCCATCCTCTCTGCCTTGGCCGATCTGCCTTTGAGGCAAGATGTGGCCGTGACAGGTTCGGTGGACCAGTATGGAGCGGTCCAGTCGATCGGGGGCGTCAACGAGAAGATTGAGGGGTTCTTTCGAGTCTGCGAGAGTCGGGGTCTGACCGGTACGCAAGGCGTGATGATTCCGGCCTCGGATGTCAACGACCTTCACCTCTCCGATGAGGTCGTCGAGGCGGTCCGGAAGGGACGGTTTGCAGTCTGGGCGGTCGAGAGGATTGAAGAAGGCATCGAACACCTGACTGGCGTGCCGGCGGGGACACAGGATGAGAACGGGGGTTGGAGCGAGGGGTCGGTCTTTGAACGGTGCCGGGAGCGCCTCGAGGAAATGGCCCGATTGTTCCGCAACTCCGGGAAGCAGGAGAACAACGGGGACGAACCGGACGATACGGAGGATGCCAAGGAGCCGGAGATTCCACCGGAATCTGAGAAAGAATAGAATGCGTTCTTTGTGAGACAACTCACAAGAGCTGGTTTTGATTTGACATTTAAAACGGAACGGTGGCACAATCGCCGCTGGGGTTGACACCTGTCTTCTGGAGGATCAGGAGGAATGGGGAAAAAGACACACACGGTCATCATTGTCCCGCACAGCAAGGCGGACTTCATCAAGTTCTCCTTCTCGACTCGGGCTTTTGTGATTGCCGCCTCGGTTGCATCTCTCGCCGTGATTCTCTCGGTCGTTGCCGTCGGCTTCACCGGGAGTGCGGTCGATCGGAGGGCCGACGTGTCGCGGCTCGAGTCTGAAAACCTGGAATTGGCACGGGTCAACCAGGAACTCGAAAGTACGATTGCCGCAGTTCAACAACGGTTGGACGAGTTCGAGGAGCGGACTTCCCGACTCGCGTTGGCGGCAGGCATGGTAGGTGAAAGCGGGAATCCGGTGGCCCTGGGGAATCGGGGGCCTGCAATGAATACCGGTGGCCCCTACACCCCCCTGCGTAGCAATGTCGAAACTCTGAAACTACAGGGCGACACGATCGCCGAACAGTTGCTCGAGGTCGAAAAGGCGATGACTTTCCAGGAGCAGAAACTCTCGTCCACTCCGACCATAGCGCCAGTCATCGGTGTCATGACCGACGGATTCGGCAATCGGAGAGACCCCTTCACCGGCAAACGGGCCTATCATCACGGTTTGGATCTTTCCGCCCGACGGGGTACGCCGATCGTGGCGCCGGCCGACGGTGTTGTCGTGTTTGCCGGCCGAAACGGCGGCATGGGGCGCATGATCAGAGTTTCACACGGTTTCGGCTATCTGACGGTTTACGGGCACCTCGACAAGATTCTTGTTGAACCCGGTCAGGATGTGCGGCGGGGTGAAGAGATCGGGCACGTCGGCAACACCGGGCGCTCGACCGGGTCTCACCTCCACTACGAAGTCCTCAAGGACGGGAAATACGTCAATCCCTTGTATTACATCCTCGACGCGTACTGAGGAACCTCCAGCTTCCGCTGGGGTCTGAAACTCGAAACTGGAAACTCGAAACTGGGCTCCATCTCTGAGGAGGTCTCAGGGTATTGAGGGCGCTTCAGCCGGCAATGCTGTTTTGGGTGCACAGAGCCTCCATTGTCGAGGAGTTCAGAATCCAAGGCAAATCGGGGCATCTGCTGTATCCTATGCGGCGCGTGACGGTGGATGCCGTTGCTTTCGGCCCACAAGGCCGGAACCCCTCTCATTCTGAGGGAAACAGGAGTCTGAAGAAATGAACTTTGTCGAAAAAGTCATCAGCCTTGTCATCGGGACAAAGTCCGAACGGGACATGAAACGGATGCGTCCCATGGTCGAGGCGATCAGCGCCCTCGAACCGGAAATCGAAAAACTCACTGACGACGAGATCAAGTCGCGGTTCGCAGGAATTGGGGTTCGGGTCCGGGCCGCCACCTCCACCCTTCCGAAGGACCGGAAAGCGCGAAGGGCCGTGGTTCAGAAGGTCCTGGATGCCGAAATGACCGAAGTCTTTGCCCTGGTCCGAGAGACCGGGCGGCGGGTTTTGGAGATGCGGCACTTCGATGTGCAGCTGGTCGGCGGCATCGTGCTGCATCAGGGGCGCATCACTGAGATGCGAACCGGTGAGGGCAAGACGCTGGTGGCGACCCTGGCGGCCTCGCTCAACGCTATGACCGGCAGGGGCGTTCACCTGATCACGGTCAACGACTATCTGGCCGCTCGTGACGCCGAGTGGATGGGCAGGATTTACAGCTTCCTGGGCCTGACCGTCGGTTGTATCCAGAACGACATGAACGATGTCCAGCGCCAGGAGGCCTACGCCGCGGACATCACCTACGGCACCAACAACGAATTTGGTTTCGACTATCTCCGGGACAACATGAAGTTCCAGATCGAACGCATGGCGCAGCGAGACCACGTCTACGCCATCGTCGACGAGGTTGACTCGATCCTGGTCGATGAAGCCCGGACGCCGCTGATCATCTCCGGGCCCTCCGAGGTCTCGACCGACATCTACTACCGCGTTGACGTGATCATCCCGAAGTTGGTTCGGGGCGAGGAGATCGAGGACGAGAACGGCAACAAGATGCAGACCGGCGACTACGTCGTTGACGAAAAGGCCAACAACGCCTCCCTGACCGATCAGGGCATGGTGAACGCAGAGAAACTCCTGGGCGTGGAAAACCTCTACGATCCCAACGAGACCGAACTGCTCCATGCGGTCAATCAGGGTTTGAAGGCCCACTCCCTCTTTCGGCGCGACCGGGAGTACATCATCAAGGACGGCGAGGTCGTTATCGTCGACGAGTTCACCGGGCGGTTGATGGCGGGCCGGCGGTGGTCGGACGGCCTCCACCAGGCTGTTGAGGCCAAGGAGAAGGTCAAGATCCAGTCCGAAAACCAGACCCTGGCGACGATCACTCTTCAGAACTATTTCCGCATGTACGAAAAGCTCTCGGGTATGACGGGAACCGCTGAGACCGAGGAGGAGGAATTCGAGAAGATCTACGGCCTCGACGTGTCGGTGATCCCGACCAACCAGGACATGGTGCGTGCCGACAACTCCGATTTGGTCTACATGACCGAAAAGGAGAAATTTAAGGCGATCGTCGAAGAGGTCGCCGAAAGTAACGCCAAGGGCCAGCCGGTCCTGGTCGGGACTGTGTCGATCGAAAACTCCGAAAAGTTGGCCAAGCTACTAACCCGGCGCAAGGTCAAGCATGTGGTTTTGAATGCAAAATACCACCAGCGAGAAAGTGAAATCGTCGCTCAGGCGGGACGGTTCGGTGCTGTGACGATCGCGACCAACATGGCGGGTCGCGGAACGGACATCGTCCTCGGCGGCAACCCGGAGGGCCTCGCGCGGACCGAGGCTGAGGGGTCAGAAGAGGAGAGCGCCTACGAGGCCGCACTGGAGAAGTACGAGGACCTGTGCTCGGTCGAGAAGACCAAGGTCATCGAGGCGGGTGGCCTCTACATCGTCGGCACCGAACGACACGAAAGCCGGCGCATCGACAACCAGCTGCGCGGTCGTTCGGGTCGTCAGGGCGATCCGGGCAGGACACGTTTCTTCTTGTCGCTTGAAGATGATCTGATGAGGATTTTCGCCGCTGACTGGGTGCGGAAGATGATGGATCGGTTGGGCATGGAAGAGGACGTGCCGATCGAGTCCAAGATGGTCTCCAAGTCCATCGAGCGAGCCCAGACCCAGGTGGAAGGCCGGAACTTCGACATTCGAAAGCACTTGCTCGAGTACGACGATGTGATGAACAAGCAGCGCGAGGCCGTCTACTCGCTACGCCGTCAGATTCTGGATGGCACCGAGGGCCGGGGCTACATCCTGCGTGTCGTCGGAGAGATCATCGAAGGGTTGTTGGAGGAGTATTGTCCGCCTGAAGCCGACCCGGAGGACTGGGATACCGATGGCTTGAGCAATGCCTACCATCGTTACCTCGACATCGACGTTCAGGATCTGGGTTTCGACTGGGCGGTCATCAATCGACCGGACCTCGAGACCATCCTGACGGAGGCCGCCAAGAAAACCTATCTGGAACGAGTGGAGACCTTCGGCGAGGAGGAATTCTCCCGGCTGGAAAAATTTCTGCTGCTCGACTCGGTTGACCGTCAGTGGAAGGACCACCTCTTGAGCCTCGACCACCTGCGGGAAGGTATTGGCCTCCGGGCCTACGGGCAACGTAATCCGTTGGTCGAGTACAAGAGAGAGAGTTATTCCCTGTTCGAGGAGATGTGGGAGAGGATCGAGGATCACGTCGTCAAATTCCTCTACCACGCAGAACCGGTCGAGGATATGCAGATGCAGCGGCGCGCGGTCAGCACCACCCTGTCTCACCCAGAGGTTCAGGGTCTTGGCCAGGCCAAGTCGGACCGCCAGGCACAGGAACAGGTGGCCAACCAGCCGGTCGGGCGCCCCGCACAGCCGACGACCGTCCGACGGACACAGCCCAAGGTGGGGCGTAACGACCCCTGCCCCTGCGGGTCGGGCAAGAAATACAAGAAATGTTGCGGAATGGGCGGAGGCGATTAGTTGGTGCGATGAGTGAGCCCGTATTGGCCTTTTGAGGTCACCTTCGAGAAGATTGGCTGAGTGAACGGCCAATCCGATTCGCGGTCCTCGGTTGGGTTAGAATGCCTGAAATCTGCAGTCGTCGCCACCGGCCGCAGTGGGAGATGCCATGAACTACGAGATCCCGATCGGCCTTACCTTTGACGATGTTCTCCTTGTGCCTTCGTGTTCCGAGGTGCACCCCAATGCGGTCGATGTCAGCACGCGCCTGACACGATCCGGCATTCGGCTGGAACTCCCGATCATTTCGGCGGCGATGGACACCGTGACTGAGGCGGGTATGGCGATCGGTATGGCCCAGCACGGCGGCATCGGCGTCGTCCACAAGAACATGTCGATTGAACGTCAAGTCGAGGAGATCGACAAGGTCAAGCGGTCGGAATCGGGCATGATTGTCGATCCCGTGACAATTTTCCCGGACCAGACGGTCAGGGAGGCTCTCGACGTCATGGCTCATTACAGGATCTCGGGTCTGCCCGTCGTTGGGAAGAGAGGTAATCTGCGTGGGATCTTGACCAATCGGGACCTACGCTTTTGCACCGAGTACGGCCGACCGATTTCCGATTTCATGACCAAGGAAAACCTGGTGACTGCGCCAGTTGGTACGACGCTGGACAAGGCGAAGGCGCTTCTGCATCAGCACCGCATTGAGAAACTCTTGATCGTTGACGAAGACGGCAACCTCAAGGGTCTGATCACGGTCAAGGACATCAAGAAGGCCCAGGAGTTTCCCAACGCCAGCAAGGACGATTTTGGTCGGCTTCGGGTCGCTGCCGCGATCGGAGTGTCGGGGGATCTCTTTGACCGGTGCGCGGCGCTGATCGAGCGTAACGTCGATGCCCTGTGCCTGGACAGCTCTCATGGCCACTCACGTGGCGTATTGGACGCGGTTGAAGGGGTCAGAAGTCGGTGGCCTGAGATGCCGTTGATCGTCGGGAATATTGCAACTGCCGAGGCGGTCAGGGACCTGGTCTCGTTGGGGGTGGATGCTGTCAAGGTCGGTATCGGGCCGGGTTCGATCTGTACGACGCGCATCGTAACCGGGGCGGGAATGCCGCAGATCACGGCGGTCGCTGAATGTGCACGAGAGGCTCACGAGCACGGCGTGCCGGTGATCGCCGATGGCGGTGTTCGTTTCTCCGGAGATATTTCCAAAGCGATCGCAGTTGGTGCAGACGTCGTGATGATCGGATCGCTGTTCGCCGGGGTCGAAGAGAGCCCGGGGGAACAGATCCTTTACCAGGGGAGAACGTTTAAGGCCTATAGGGGTATGGGTTCGATTGGTGCGATGAAAGACTCCCACGGGTCCCGAGACCGCTACTTCCAGGAAGGCGAGGAACTTGCCAAACTGGTTCCCGAGGGCATCGAGGGCATGGTGGCGT
>JAUWTC010000346.1 GCA_030609785.1 Holophagae bacterium | reverse complement strand
GTCACGCCTGGAGGACCCGAGGTCACCAGGGGTGCAATCTCCTTGCCGAATCGATCGACCTTGGCACGGTCGGTATTCTTGACCCCAAGTCTCAACACCACTTCCGGCGCCGGTTCGGCCGGTGGCACAATACCCTCGTGGACGACGCCCACTCCCAGATACTCCTCATGGGTATCGTCAAAATGACAGCCGCTCATCGCCAATCGGTCCCAGACCACCTGAGCGCACAGTCGGGCCTTGGCCAACGCATCGGGTCCCGAAACGACCAGCTGTCCGGTGGCCTTGTATCCCGCCAGGTACGAGATTGAGACCTTGAGGGTCTCGGTCGGGGTCGCTCCTTTGACGTTTGACACTCTGACCCGATCGACTCCGTCCTGGGCAATCTTGATCGACGTGAAATCGACGATGCAGTCGGGGGTGATGTAGTGATCCGGCCGGCCCATCTCATACAGGAGCTGCTCGGCCACGGTGTCGACCGTAACCATACCGCCGGTCCCACCGTGCTTGGTGATGACCAACCCACCGTCCTCACTGACTTCGGCGATGGGATAACCGATACCCGCCATGTCCGGGACCTCCCACCACCGCGTGAAGTTACCGCCGGTGCTTTGGGCGCCGCACTCCAGGATGTGCCCTGCGATGGTCCCGCGGGCTATACCGTCCCACCCTGACCACTTGAATTCGTGGAGCACCGGCGCCAATACCAGGCCTGGGTCGGTGCACCGTCCGGTGATAACGATGTCCGCGCCCTCATCGAGGGCGCGGACCATTCCATCGGTCGGCATATAGACGTTGGCCGCCAGGATCTTACGATCCGCGTCAAAGAGGCCCTCGCCAGTGTCCATGTGGGCCAGGCGCACACCGGAGTCACGGAGCTCATCCAGTCGATCAAGGATGTCGTCTCCCGAAACCGTCGCCACTCGCAAACCACTGACATTCTGGCGTTTTGCGGATTCCAAGATGGCCGCTCGACACGCCTCGGTATTGACGCCACCCGCGTTGGCAAGTATGCGGACTCCCCTCTCTTTGAGCTCGGGAAGCACCTCGTCGACGAATCGCACGAAGTCCGTCGCGTAGCCCCTCTCGGGATTCCGCAGCTTTTGCCGCTGCATGATGGACATCGTCACCTCGGCCAGGTAGTCCATCGTCACGTAGTCGATCGGCCCCCCACGGAAAAGCCTCACGGGCGCATCAATGCTGTCACCCCAAAAACCTTGGCCGTTCCCGATTCGAACCGATCGACTCATGCCTAGTGACCTTCGACCACTTCCTCGCCTTCGTCGGCCACTGCATCGACTTCGTCGGCCACTGCCTCGGCACCTTCTTCCAGCGCCTCACCGGCTTCGTCCACGGCGCCTTCAACGGTTTCGCCGACGTCCTCGGCCGTCTCTTCGACACCCTCGACGACGACCTCGCCGGTGACTTCCACGGCCTCGTCAACGGCCTTGCCGGCCTCTTCGGCTTGGCCGCAGCCAAGTGCGAACACCGCCAACCCCAGAACAACAACGATCAAAACCAGATTTCTCATACCAACTCCTCCTTAAAAATTAGGACTCGGACATTATCTCAAATTCCGGGAAATATTGCTGAGCAATCTTTTTGGGTTCTACTCTAGAGCCTGTCGCCGATCTTCGATCCACGCGGCCAGGATGATCAAGGCGTTCCAGACATTCCACCAGATGATCGTGTTCCAGCACGGGCGGAAAATCACCACCAGGTAGTTGACGATCCCGACCAGCAACATGAAAGTCACCAGATTGCGGCCCTTGATGTTGGGCAGAGGAATCCTCGAAATCATCAATCCCCCGACCATCAAGACCAGGAAGGCGACATGGGCCGGCCTGACCAGGTCCCGAATCAATACGGCGACCATCAGGTAGGAGGCCGCCACAGGAACCGGCACACCAACGGTCCGGCGTTCCTTGTCGTGGGCATCCGAGGTCACGTTAAACCGGGTTAGCCGCAGGATCGCGCACAGCAGGTAGACCAGGCACACCGTCAGGCCGAAAGGCTCAGAGTCCTTCAGGACTGCCTGATAAACAAGAAAAGCCGGCGCTGCACCAAAGCTCAAGGCATCGGAGAAGGAATCCATCTCCTGCCCGAACTCTGAGGTTGCATGCAACCACCTGGCGATGTTGCCGTCCAGCGTGTCCAAGACGATCGCCACGACCAACAAGTAAACGGCCAGTTCAAACCGTCCGTCCGCAGCGACGATCATCGAAATGAAACCACACGAGATATTGGCCGCCGTGACCCCGTTGGGGGCCAGGTAGCGATACCGCTTTGGAGAAGACTCTTCGACCATCATCACCGGGAGGATAGCACCATCACCAGGGGAGCCGGAACCAAAACCCGGAGGGTCAATCCCCGAGCCCGTTCCCGGGCCCTTTATCGGACCTCAGCACCTTCGGCAAAGCTGACAAACCCGGGTCCGGGCCAAAATTTTCACTCGTTTTTTTCCTCCTCAACAATTTCGGCCTTGATGATGTAGTCCAGCTTCGGGAATTCCTTCTTCAGATAGGCATTGCCCTCGACGGCGATTCTCGCCTGACTGGGGCCCTTGCCCTGCGGGGCGCCCTCGCCGTAGCCGGAATAGAACTTCTTGACGACACCCATGCCTTCGATCACCTCGCCGAACGGTGAAAATCCCATGCCATCCAGGCGCGAATTGTCGACGTAGTTGATGAAGAACTGCGTCGTCCGGGAATTCGCCCCACTTGTGGCAAAAGTGACCATGCCTCGTGTATTGCTCTTCTTGACCGGATCGTCCTTGATCCTGGCCATCCGCCAGGCAGCGTTGACCGCCGGGTCTCCGTTGAATCCCATCTGAGCCATAAAGGGCCGAGGCGTGAGAATCACCCGGTAAAACGCCGTATCGTCGTAGTAGCCCATCGACACCAGGTTGAAGAATCGATCCGCACCTATCGGCGCCCAGTCGCGGCGGACCTTGATGACAAAGTCTCCCTGGGTGGTCTCGACCTTGACCGTAAACTCGGCCGGAGCAACGGCCGTCGCAGCCGACGGATTGAGCAACGCCGCCGAGGGTCCATCAACACCCTCGTCGGCGCCGACAACCGGCATAGCAGCAAGGAAAAGGATCACAGCAGCTGAAAGAAATAGTCTGATTCGCATGTCGCCTCCAAGAAAGACGATTCTACAGGATCCGGACGCCGCCGACGCTTGAACCCGAGAGCGCCAAGAACCCCGGACGGGACGTGCCGTCCTTGATGTTGTACCAGAGCACCCTCCCGACTTGAGTACAGCTGCGGTCAACGTCAAGGGGGGCAATCCACGGCGTACGCCTCGGTAAGCAAATCTCGGCCAACGCCGTAGGCCGCCGAGTTCGTTTCCCGGAGGGGCGAGACACCCCCGGCTCATGAAACAGACGCCCCTCCGGGAAAGGACCGAGCGGGAGTGGCCCCGGCCACTCCCGAAGGCCGGATTAGGATTCAGGGACAGCGGCAGTTGACAGCGTCAGGGGCCGCGTCAGATGGCAGCGACAGTGACCGGGGAGGGCTACAGGTCCAACGGCGGCTCGTGCAGGCACCTGGGCTGAGAGCTGAAAAGGCCCACCGCCCCGGACCCGGTCGATGGTCAACCGCCGCGGCCAACCCCTCTCACCGCCGGGGATGCACCAACCGCCAGATCATCGCCTGGACCCGATCGAAAAGTTCGAGGGCTTCGTCGGCCTTTGATCCATCGACTGCACCCGCCGAAGCCAGGATCCGAAGGTGGACGTCAACTTCCTTGGCCGATCCATAGGCGATGCGGTAGTGATTGAGGCGAGCCCGACCGTTCCGTCCATGCCCCTCAGCCAAATTGGCCGGCACCGACGACGCCGATCGAATGACCTGGTCCGCAAGGCTTCTGAGCTTCGGAGGGACTTTGTCCACGAGCGCGATGGCCGTCCCGGCCCCCTGGAGCGCGAGGTCGAGAGTCTGGAAGTTGTTGTGGGGAACGACTGAGATGATGTTCTTCGTGGTGTT
>JAUWTC010000011.1 GCA_030609785.1 Holophagae bacterium | reverse complement strand
GGCCCCGTCCGGTCCGGCACAGGCATAGACATTGGTGCGGAACTGCGAGTTGGAGCTGAGGCCGACGACGTCCGTCCGCTCGCCGGATGCGGTGGCCAGGCCCATCGGTGTGCCCTCAAAACCCTGGCCGAAGGTTTCTGAGCCGTCAGCGCTGTAGATGCGCGAATTGACGACGACCTCGGTGTCCGCCGTCACCCGGAAGGCGCCGTCCCCGGTGGAAAGACCGAATTCTTCCAGGATGACATCGGGCAGCGTCAAGGTTTCACCGGGCCCGACCGTGTAGGTCAGGTCCACCGGGTCGGGGTTGGCTTGGTTACGAACGAGCCAGGCAACGGTGACGGTCGTCGGCTCGGTGCCGGGATTCATGATGTAGAGGTCGGTGATCCAGGTCGAGACCCTGCCGGCAGCCGGAACCAGGACGTCGGTCCCGGGTGTCAAAGCGGGGGCGGTTGCCGCCGGGATGATCAGAGCAAACGAAAGCAGGGAGTAGGCTAAAAAACGCATCGTATTCCTCCGTGAGAGTTCCACCTGAACTGGTTGATCAAAAGAGATCATGGTCGATCATACGTGATCTTTGGCGGGTTGGTTTGGGCACTGCCGTATCTTTGTCTGGTTGACTCGCTCTATCCCGAGCCCGAACTCGGGTTTTAACCTCTCCTTCAGCCGGGCTGAGCTACACTCCCGACATGACATATCAGGTGCTTGCTCGAACCTGGAGACCTCAGACCTTCGCCGATGTCATCGGCCAGGAGGCTGTGGTCCAGACGCTCCATAACGCCCTTTCGGCCGGGACTCTGGGACATGCCTATATCTTCTCGGGGATCCGGGGGGTCGGGAAAACCACCGCCGCTCGGCTCCTGGCCAAGGCCGTCAACTGTGAAAAGGGGCCGGCCCCAGAGCCCTGTTGCCAGTGTGTCTCCTGTCAGGAGATCGCTCAGGGTTCCAGTCTGGACGTCGTTGAGATCGATGCAGCAACCCACACAGGTGTTGACAACGTTCGAGAGTTGCAGGAAATGCTGCGGTATCGACCAACCCGGGATCGCTACCGGGTGATCGTCGTCGACGAGGTCCACATGCTCTCCAAGTCGGCGTTCAATGCCCTGCTCAAGAGCCTGGAGGAGCCCCCGTCGTACATCCTCTGGATCTTTGCGACGACCGAAACGCACAAGATTCCGGCGACGATCCTCTCGCGATGTCAGCAACTGGAATTTCGGCCGGTGCCGTTGGAAAAAATTGTCGGGCGTCTGTTGGACATTGCCGCCGAAGAGAAATTCGAGTTGTCCCGGGACGCGGCGTCCATTGTGGCACGGGCGGCCCAGGGCAGTGTCCGGGACGCCCTGTCGATGATCGATCAAATGCGTGGTTTCAGCGCAGATTCCATCGATGCTGATGCGGTGGCCGAGGTGCTCGGCGTGCCGCGATTCGAGGTTGTGATCGATCTGATCAGCGCGCTTGCCGGCGGCGACGGCATGAGCGGGCTCGGGATGTTGCGTTCGGAGTTGCGGGCCGGCCACGACGCATGGGTCTTGTACCAGGAGGTGGGACGAATTCTCAGGCTCTTGCTGCACCTCGCGGTCAACGCCGATGTGGCCGAGGATCTTCCCGATGACCAGCGCCAACAGGCTTTGGAAGTTGCAGAGACCCTGGGCGCTGCCGCCATGACCCGGATGGCTGGATTGTGGCTTGAGCATGAAACGCTGGTCGGGTCCGCCGACAACCGGGAGCTGGCCCTCGATGTTGCCTGCCTCCGATTGGCCAGGTGGCCTGCCGTACAACGGGTTGAAGCTCTCCTGGCCGGGGAGTCTCCTCCGGCGGTCGGCGGCCAGAGTCAGGCTTCCGGATCGGACGGGTCGGCCGCCCAATCCCGTGGTGGGACGCATGCATCGGCGTCGCCGGGGGGGCGACTGTCGTCCGCTCTGTGGGCTGGTGGGCATCGACGTCTCGTCGGGGCGGTCGAAGGCGCCGAGGTCCGACTTTCCGGTGATGAGATCGTCATGGAATTTTCCAGACAAACCAAGGCCTTGGCGGTTTTTGCCCAGGAGAGTCACGACGAAATCGAGGCGTCGTGCCGGGAGGTCTTCGGTCCGTTGGCCAGGCTGACGATTGAAGTCGAAGGCGGTTCGGTGGAGAGCATTGAGGGCGACGACACTCTCATGCGGGCGGCTCTCGAGGATCAGGGTGTCGTCCTGGTTCAGAAGGTCCTTGGTGGAGAGGTGATATCGGCCGTGCCTGACGGAGACCCCAATTAAGGGTCCGTGAGAAAATAACCCCATGTTTTCGCATCCCAACTGCACCGCATCTTCGGCTTGCCCTCAATCGCGAAATCCTCAATGTAGCTCGGGCTACACCTACGGTTTCGTTCAATCGGCCAGGCCAAATCTGCGGCACATTTGGGCGAGAATTCCACGGACTTATTCTCTCGCGGGCCCTAACCGAGGTCGGCAATGCCTGATCTGAGGCCGGAGGCTGTGACCCGGCTGGCGGCCCACCTGGAACGCCTGCCCGGTGTTGGTCCGCGCACGGCCCGGGCGTTGGTGGAGCACCTGCTGGTCGTCGACGAGGGTGAGGTTGATGCCCTGGCGCAGGCTTTGGCTGATCTTCGCGGGGCGGTTTGCCACTGTTCTCGGTGCTTTCTCCTGACGGAGAGCGATCCTTGCCCGGTCTGCTCGGATCCCGGTCGTGACCACGGGGTCATCCTGGTGGTCGAGGAGCCGACGACGGCTTGGGCGGTCGAGGCCACCCACCAGTTCAACGGTGTGTTTCATGCTCTGTTGGGGCACCTCTCGCCGTTGCACGGGGTCGGCCCCGAGGATCTGACGATCGACGCCCTCATCGACAGGGTTCGTTCTTCCGAAGTCAGGGAGGTCATCCTCGCCACTGACCCGACGGTCGAAGGGGAAACCACAGCCCTGTACATTGCGCGAAGGCTCAAGGATCTCCCGGTGCAGATCAGCCGTCCGGCCTCGGGCATTCCAGTCGGCGGTGAGCTGGCAGCCGTTGACCGGCTGACCCTGGCGATGGCGTTGGAATCTCGCCGAGAAGTTTAATCCAACCCGGCGGAGCCGGAACCAAGGTGTCCACCCCCCGGGCCGCCCGGTAGAGCAGTTAGCCATTAGCCCAAAACCCAGATGAACGTCCAACGTCCAACGCTCAACGTTCAACTTTGAAGTTCGCGCCCGAAGGCTGATGGGTAAGGGACGGTAACGGTCGATGCTGAGAGGTGAACATCGAACGCTCGGAACCTCATTCGCAATAATCCAGCCCCTTCCGCGCCGAGAGCTGTCGGCCAAATACTCAGTGACCTCAAACGCGTCGTTCGATGTTGAGCGTTGGACGTTGGACGTTCCCTTGAATCGAAGTTGTTGTGTCTTCGGTCTTCAGGGTTTGCTTCGACCTTCGAAGCAGTTCGAGGGTATGTCTAAACCGCCCGAGCCATGATGGCTGCATACTCCTCGGAGGCTTCGGCTTGGGCCAATCGCCGGGCTGTGTCGAGTTCGTGGCGGTAGGTCAGCGCGAGTTCGACCAGAGTGGGGTCAAGGAGGCGGTTGGCAGACATCCGATGCAAGGTGTTCGCGGCGTCTTCGAGATTCATGGCCGACCGATAGGGTCGGTCCTCGGTGAGGGCAGTAAACACATCTGCGACGGCGATGATTCGGGCCTCGATGGGCAGGGATTTCTCATGAAAGGGATAGCCGCTACCGTCCGGTCGTTCATGGTGGGCGGAGGCCCAGACGGCGATATCCGAAAAATCCTTGATCGTCTCCAGGATTCGCCGCGTGAAATAGGGGTGGGCCTTCAAGAGGCCATACTCCTGCTCCTCGAGGCCGCTCTCCTTGTCGAGAATCTCCCGGCCCACGGCCAGTTTCCCCAAATCGTGGAGGTAGCCGGCCAGATAAACCCGCCGGCAGTGCGACCGGTCCATGCCGACTCGTTCAGCGAGAAAGAGCGCGGTTTCGGCCACGCCGGCGGTGTGGGTTGAGGTATAGCGGCTGCGGAAGTCCACGAGGTGCGCAAGGAGTTGTGCAAAACGCAGCATGCCTTCGTCGTCGAGTTCCAGGATCTGTTCCGACAGGGTGTCGCTGAGGATTCGATCGAGGTTGGATGAGCGCAGGTCCAGCCAGATGTACTCCTTGGCGGCAAAGGCGCCGAATGCATCGACGGCTTCCGATTTGAATGTTCGGCCGCGTTCTGTCTCGATCCGGTCGAGAATTTCGGTGGGGTTCGGTATTCCGGAGCCTCCGTCCAGCGAAAGGACGTCGATCCGGTCGGCCAAGTGCAGGATATGGCTTGATGGCGGCACCTCGAGTCCGTTGAAGGTCGTTCCTCGCCCGTCATCCCACCGGACGTGGTGAAACCGGACGATGTCAGCCAGACGGCGAAAAGGAGGGAAGCGGTGAAGGAAGAGAAAACCCATCTCGGCGTGGGCGTGGGGATTGGCAATCTCGAAATCCAGGGTTGCGATTCGCTCTTTGATGGAAAAAGCCCCGATGTCGTGCAGGGCGGCCGCCACGACCAGGTCGAATGTCGCTTGGGAGGAGAGGTCCATTTCCCGTGCCAATTGGCTGCTGAGGTAGGTCACCCGCTTGTGGTGTCCCCCGACTGCCGGGCTGACGAGATCGACCGCGTTGGCCATCGTCAACACCAACTCCAGAACCGGAATGTGATACTCGGTCACTGTTCGGCTCCCCCCGCCAAGCGGATGGTCTCGGGTGTCTCTCTCCAGCATACCGCGGTTTAGAGGCCGGGCCGGGCCTTCTAGGCGGGAGCCATGTCAACCTTTGGCACAAATCCAAAATTCTAGATCCAAGATCCAAGATCCAAGCCGAAAGCCCGCCGCATCGGCGTGTTGTCGCTGCCTCATCTGAAAGCTCGGCCCTTGCTCTGTGGCTGCGATCTGTGTTAGAAAGGTCGATGCCTGGGAGGTCGTGACTGTGGAATCTGGCCTTGTAATGTACGAAGAAGAGTTCAACAGGATTTCAGCGCTGTTGCAGCGTCTCAAGGTCGATGCCAGCGCGAAGATCGTTTTCCTGGTGGATAAGAACGGTCAACAGATCGCCGGCGCTGGTGAGATCGACAAAATCGACGCGACATCCCTCGCATCTCTGACCGCCGGAAACGTTGCGGCAACGGACGGCCTGGCGAAACTGATCGGCGAGAAAGAGTTTTCCATCCTGTTCCATGAGGGACGCAAGGACAACATCCACATCTCGATCGTCGGCCAGAGGTTGATCCTGGTCGTGATCTTTGACGAGCGCTCGTCCCTCGGTCTGGTCCGGCTCCGGGTTCGGAAGGCAACCGGGGAAGTCGAGCGGATTCTCGTTGACATGGATGCCAAGGCCGCAAGCGGGGGTCCCGCTGATGTTGAATCGCCCTTCGCGGAAATCACAGACGAAGACATCGACGCCCTGTTTTCAGAATGAGTTTCATCAACTACGCTGCCCGTGAGATCAACATCAAGATCGTCTACTATGGTCCGGGGCTGTGCGGAAAAACGACCAATCTTCAGTATATCTACGAGAAATCCAACCCCCAGCAAAAGGGCAAGTTGATTTCGCTGGCAACCGAGACCGATCGCACGTTGTTCTTCGATTTCCTTCCCCTGGACCTGGGGTCGGTGCGCGGGTTCAAGACTCGTTTTCATCTCTACACGGTTCCCGGACAGGTCTTTTACGACGCCTCGCGAAAGCTGATTCTCAAGGGAGTCGATGGCGTCGTCTTTGTCGCGGACTCTCAGGAACCGCGGATGGACGCCAATGTCGAGTCCCTTCGCAATCTCGACGACAACCTCGAGGAGAACGGTTTCGAACTGAAGACCATCCCCTACGTGCTTCAGTTCAACAAACGGGACCTGCCGACGGCAGTCGGTACTGACGACATGTACCGTGCACTCAACTTCAAGAGTGAGCCGACGTTCGAAGCGGTTGCGACCACGGGCATGGGCGTTTTCGAGACCCTCAAGGCTGTCGCCAAGCAGGTACTGTACGAAATGCGGCGGCGGTAGGGACATCGCGCATCGGCCGAAGGGCGATCACGGCGAAGCCGTGGAGGTCGCGAAGCGGCCAGCGTGGGCTAAATCACGCCGAGGTTGGACTTTGGGATCGGCTATCAGCTGTCAGCCTGGGCGCGTGCAAAACCCGACGAAATATCCACACACAGGGATCAGGGGACTGGGTTGGAGTTCGGTGTGGTGGTCTAATCTCTAACCCCTATCCCCTAACCCCTATGAAGGCCTGACGGAGGTTATGGATGACCTGTTTGGTTGCGGTTCTGGCTGCGGGCAAGGGCACGCGGATGAAATCAGATCTTCCCAAAGTTCTTCATGAAGCCTCAGGTCGGGCGCTCCTCGACTTTGTGCTGGATTTGGGTGAGAGCGTCGCGGTGGCGGACCACATTGTCGTCGTCGTTGGACATCGTGCGGACTGCGTCGGGGAGCATGTGAGCGATCGGGGGGTTCTGACTGCCTTGCAGGAACCGCAGTTGGGAACCGGAGATGCTCTGCGGGTTGCCATGGAGGCCGCTCCGGACGGAGATACCGTGTTGGTGCTTTCCGGCGATGTTCCTTTGCTGCGGAAGGCGACCTTGGACCGTTTGTTGGACTCAGTGGCGAAGGGTGCCGAGGCGGCTTTGTTGACCGCGGTCCTCACCGATCCTGGCGCCTACGGACGGGTCCTGCGCGGTCCGGATGGCAGCGTTCGGGCAGTCGTTGAAGCCAGGGACGCCGATGCCGAAACCCTGGCACTGAACGAGGTCAATGCCGGTGTCTACGCCTTTCGGAGGGCTTCTCTTGACCAGGCCCTGGACTCGCTCAAGCCCGACAACGTACAGGGCGAGTACTACCTGACCGACGTTGTCCGGTGGCTGACCCGGCGGGGGCTGTCGGTAGGTGCGACTGTACTCGACGATCCCGAAGAGATGCAGGGGGTGAATACACCCGAAGATCTCAGGCGTGTCGAGGAGGTTCTCGTGAGACGTTTGGAGAATGCCACAACTCATTGAGGATTTCGCGATTGAGGGCGAGCTGAAGATGCAGTGCAGATGGGATGCGAGGTGCGGAAGTTATTTTTGCGCGGACCCTAAGTCCTGATAGTCTTCACCGCGCATGGTGGCTCCTGCCGCCGATACCCTGGAGGTGACCGTGGGCGCACGCTTTGACGACGTCGACCAACTGGCCGTAAATACCCTTCGCACGCTGGCGATGGATGCCATCGAGAAGGCCAATTCCGGACATCCCGGGGCGCCGCTGGGCCTCGCGCCGGTGGCGTGGACTCTGTTTTCCCGAGCGCTCGAACATGACCCTGAAGATCCGTCGTGGGCCGACCGGGACCGTTTTGTGCTTTCGGCCGGACACGCGTCGATGCTGCTCTACGGAGTCTTGCATCTGACCGGTTACGACGTGACTCTTGAGGACATCAAGGCCTTCCGACAGTGGGATTCCAGGACGCCGGGGCATCCAGAGGTCGGCCATGTGCCGGGTGTCGAGATCACCACCGGGCCCCTGGGACAGGGGTGTGCGACGTCGGTAGGTATGGCCTTGGCCGAGGCCCACCTTTCGGAGGTTTTCAACGGGTCGGGCGCCCCGGTTGTTGATCATCGAACCTGGGTCGTCTGTGGCGACGGCGATTTGATGGAAGGCGTCAGCGCCGAAGCGGCATCCCTGGCGGGACACCTGGGCCTTTCAAAGTTGTGCTGGATCTGGGACGACAACCAGATCACGATTGACGGAGCGACCGATCTAACGATCTCCGATGACGTCGAGGGTCGATTCCGCACCTACGGTTGGCACGTCGTCCGCGTCGAGGACGCCAATGACTTGGACGCCCTGGTCGCGGCCTTTGACGCCGCCGCTCATGAGACCGAGCGACCGACCCTGGTAGCGGTCCGGTCCCACATCGGTTTCTCCGCACCGACAAAGCAGGATACGGCCGGGGCCCACGGTGCACCACTTGGTCCTGAGGAGGTTCGGGGCGCCAAGAAGAATTTGGGCTGGCCGGAGGATGCAGAGTTTTTCGTGCCGGATGTGGTTGCCGAGAGGGGGCGGGAGGTTGCTCGTCGCGGCGCCGAAGCCCACGCCACCTGGCAAGAGCGGTACGGTGCATGGGCCGAGGCTCACCCTGAGCTGGCGGAGGCTTTTGGCAGGCGTCTGGACGGCCGTTTGCCTGAGGGCTGGCCGGATGCCCTGCCGGTCGTTGAATATGGCACCAAGGGGCCGGCAACCCGGGCGGCGTCCGGGACGGTCATCAATGCTCTCGCCGAGGTTTTGCCCGAGATGGTCGGAGGCTCGGCGGACCTGGGGCCGTCATGCAAGACGACCATTAACGCCTCAAAGGCGATCACCAACGGATCGTGGGGTGGGCGGAACCTCCACTTCGGCATTCGGGAACATGCGATGGGCGCCGTGCTCAATGGTCTCGCTCTTCACGGGGGCATCAGGCCGTTTGGGTCGACTTTCCTGGTTTTCGCCGACTACATGCGTCCGGCGATACGGCTGGCGGCGCTGATGGGATTACCGGTGATCTATGTCTTCACCCACGACTCGATCTGGGTTGGTGAAGATGGGCCGACCCATCAGCCGGTCGAGCAGGTAGCGTCACTTCGGGTCATTCCCAATGTGGTAGTGCTGCGGCCGGCCGACGCCAACGAAACGGCGGCGGCCTGGCGTGTGGCATTGGAGAGGCGGGAGGGTCCAACAGCCCTGATCCTCTCCCGGCAGGGCCTGCCGATTCTGGACGGCACGGCCGAGGGGGCCCAGATGGGCGTCACTCGGGGTGCGTGGTGCCCGGTGGAGGATGGCGATTCACCACAGGTGGTGCTGCTGGCCACCGGATCCGAGGTTCAGCTGGCGGTCCGGGCTGGTGCCGAGCTTGGCGGGCGCGGGATTATGGCGAGGGTTGTGTCGATGCCGTCGCAAGAGTTGTTCGATGCCCAGGACGAGGATTATCGGCGGGCACTGCTGCCGCCGGGAGTTCCGGCAGTGGCGATCGAGGCCGGTGTGACCTTCGGCTGGGAGCGGTACACGGGCACTGATGGCGCCGTCATTGGGCTCGACCGGTTCGGCGCCTCTGCGCCGGGTGAGGTCGTGGCCGAGAAGCTGGGTTTCACGGTCGAAAGGATCGTGGAGGCTGCAATGGACCTGGTCGAGAAACGGGGATAGTTGATGAATAGTCTGAAGGCACTCTGGGCGGATCATGGGCAAGCGGTGTGGTTGGATTTCATTCAGCGCAGCCTGGTTGAAGGTGGCGGGTTGGCCCGCTTGGTCGAGGAGGATGGCGTTCGAGGTGTGACCTCCAATCCGTCGATCTTCAAGAATGCGATCGCAGGCACTGACGAGTACGACGGGCAGGTCGATACCGTTCTTCTCCGACATCCGGAGGCAACGGCGGTCGAGGTCTACGAAGAGGTGGCGGTCACGGATAGTCGGGCCGCGGCTGATGTATTGCGGCCGGTTTATGACGCCAGCGGCGCCAGTGACGGGTTCGTCAGCTTCGAGGTCGCGCCGGATCTGGCGCACGACACCACAGGTACGATTGCGGATGCCCGGCGCTTGTGGGCGTGGGTCGACCGGCCAAATTTGATGATCAAGGTGCCGGCGACCACCGAGGGCATGGCGGCGATCGAGGCGTTGATCGCCGACGGCATCAACGTCAACGCCACCCTGATGTTCTCGATGGACGACTACGAGGCTGTTGCCCAGGCCTACGTTCGAGGGCTCGGGCGCTGCGCAGAACCATCGACCGTCGCCTCGGTGGCGTCGTTTTTCGTCAGCCGTGTGGATACGGCGGTCGATGCACAGCTCGAGGCCGTCGGGACGCCTGAGGCGCTTGCTCTCCAAGGGAAAGCCGCGATCGCCAATGCCTGCCTCGCCTATCGCCGGTTCAAGGAGATCTTCCACGGCCCGACCTTCGAAGCGCTCAAGTCCCGGGGCGCCCAGGTGCAACGGCCGCTCTGGGCCTCGACCTCGGCCAAGAACCCGGCCTATCCTGATGTGCTCTACGTCGAGGAGTTGGTCGGACCGCAGACAGTCAATACGATCCCGGCGGCGACACTGGACGCATACCGGGACCACGGCAGTCCCCGAGACGCTCTCGTGGAGGGCATGGCGACGGCGGACGGCGTCATGGAGGGCCTTGAGGCTCACGGCATAGATCTTAAGGCCGTGACGATGAAGCTCCAACACGACGGCGTGGCCGCCTTTGCTGGCGCCTTCGACGATCTGCTGGCGTCGTTGGCTGAAAAAATCGCGGCGCGCTGAGGAGAATCCATGTGCGGCATCATCGGATACGTTGGCGAGCACCAGGCGGTACCGGTCATCCTCGACGGTCTACGGCGGCTGGAATATCGAGGCTATGACTCCGCCGGTCTGGCAGTGATGGGCGCCGAGACGATCGAGATCCTCAGGGCGGCGGGCAAGCTGGCCAATCTCGAGGAGTTGGCTTTCGATCAGCCGCCTCGTGGATCGGTCGGTGTCGGTCATACGCGGTGGGCGACCCACGGCGCACCAACCGAGGCCAACGCCCACCCGCAAGTGGATGCCGACGGCCACATCGCGGTGGTCCACAACGGGATTCTGGAAAACTACGCCGACCTTCGGAGAGAACTCCTGAGCCAGGGGGTTGCGCTGGCCTCGGATACGGACACTGAGTTGATTGCCCAGTTGCTGGGGCGAGCAACGGGCAGTCTTTTCGAGCGGGTCGAGGCGGTCCTGCCCCGACTGGTCGGACAGTTCGCGGTCGTGGCCGTCAGTCGAGACGAGCCCAACACCGTCGTCGCCTTCCGCAATGGGCCGCCGTTGGTTGTCGGTGTGGGGGATGACGAGATGATCGTCGCTTCGGACGTCGTGGCCCTGTTGCACCGAACCAAGAGGGTGATCTACTTGGAAAACGGCGACATTGCCGTCGTTCACCAACACGAAGCGCACATCCACAACGACGGGCATGCGGTTGACCGGCCGGTGGAGACGTTGGATTGGGATGCCGGACGGATGGACAAGGGCGGGTTCCGCCACTACATGCTCAAGGAGATCCACGAACAGCCCGATGCCGTTCGGAACACCGTCCGGGCCTACCTGAACGGGGACCGCACGGCGGTTAACCTGGGTGATCTGGGCTTTGATCACGATCGATTGGCCGAAGTCAGGCGGATCCATCTGGTTGCCTGCGGGACGTCGTGGCACGCCTGCCTCGTAGGGAAATTCTTGATCGAGCGCCTGACGGGCCTCCCGACGGAGGTCGACTACGGATCGGAGTACCGCTACCGGGAGCCGCTGGTCGGCCGGGACGTCCTGGTTGTCGGCGTGACGCAGAGCGGAGAGACTGCCGATACGCTGGCAGCTATGGAGCTGGCCAAGGATGCCGGCGCGCTGCTGGGCACGATCTGCAATGTCCGGGGGGCGTCTTCGTGGCGTATGGCCCAGGCCCGGATGTTGACCCAAGCCGGACCGGAGATCGGTGTCGCCTCGACCAAGGCGTTTACGACCCAGTTGGTGGCGATGGTCCTCCTGGCGCTGGCTCTGAGGCAGGTTCAGGGCCTGTCGGACGACATGGATGCCGAAATCATCCAGCAACTGCTCCGATTGCCCCTGGCCATCGAACAGGCGATTGAAGGCAGCGAAGAGGCCTATGATCGGGCGACACAACTGCTGGCCGAGGCGACGGATTCGCTCTACTTGGGGAGGGGCTGCCTCTACCCGATTGCGCTGGAAGGCGCGTTGAAGCTGAAGGAGATCTCCTACCTCCACGCCGAGGGGTATCCGGCCGGTGAGATGAAACATGGGCCGATCGCCCTCCTGACCGAGGGATTCCCGATTGTCACCGTCGCTCCGGCGACGCCGACGCGGGAAAAACTCTTGGGCAATTTGATGGAGGTTCGTGCCCGAGGCGCGGTAGTCATCGCCGTGGCCGAGCGGGAAGCCGACGACGTGGCCCAGGTGGCCGACATCGTCCTGCCGATTCCGGCCGTAGACCGTCTCCTGCAGCCGATCATCACCACGATTCCCCTGCAGCTGCTGGCCTACCGAGTGGCCGTCGAACTGGGCCTGGACGTGGACCAGCCCCGGAATCTGGCCAAGAGTGTGACGGTGGAGTAAGAAATTCGCAGGGCGGATTTCTGAGACTACGATCGATGGAAGGACTGATGGAGATGACCATGATCAACGGCTCCCGGACGGGGTGGCTGTGATGACTGCGGAAAGATTGCTCGAGGGACTCAACCCGACACAGCGGGAGGCCGTGGCCCACGGCGAGGGCCCCTTGTTGGTGTTGGCGGGGGCCGGATCGGGGAAGACCCGCGTTTTGACCCACCGAGTCGCTCATCTGATCGGGCGGGGTGCGGCTGAGCCCTTTGAAATCACCGCCGTCACATTCACCAACAAGGCTGCCCGGGAAATGAGGGAAAGGGCGGCCGCGTTGATCGACGCCGGCCCCGCGTTGGGAGGGGCCTTTGTCGGGACCTTCCACCGATGGGCCTTGGACATTCTCAGACGATGGCCCGAGGCGGCGGGATTGCCGCGGCGGTTTTCGATTGTGGACAGCGACGATCAACGGGGCTTGATGATGAGGATCCTCAAGGATGAGGGTCTCGACCCCAAGGAATACCCCGCCCGCAGCGTGCTCTCGCGTATCTCCGGTCATGTCAACCGCCTCGAGGACGTTGAACGATTGGAACGGCGCACCGGTGATGTTCGGGCTTTGGTCGTCGCCCGACTGTGGCGGCGCTACACCGCCCGCAAGAAAGAGCTGGGCGCCGTCGACTTCGACGACATGTTGGCCCTGGTCCTCGAGGCGTTGTCGTCGGATAGGGCAGTCGCCGCCTCGGTCAAGCGTCGGGCGCGGTGGCTGCTGGTCGACGAGTTTCAGGACACCAACCGGCTGCAGATGAAGCTCCTGAACACGGTCCTGAGCGAAAGCGGCAATATCACCGCAGTCGGCGACGAGGATCAGAGTATTTATCGGTGGCGGGGCGCCGAGATGGACAACATCCTGGACTTCGAGCGGTCCTTTCCGGGGGCCCGGGTGGTCGCGCTGGAGCGAAACTACCGGTCGACGGCGCCGATCTTGAAGATCTCCGGTGCGCTGATCGCCACCAACACCCAACGGCGCGGCAAGACCCTCTTCACCGAGAAGGACGGGGGGGAGCCGGTGCAACTCTTTGTTGCGCCGGGCGAACGGGAGGAGGCGCGGTGGGTGTGCGATCGCATCGAGGCCCTGCAAACGAGCCATCCCCTGGGCGAGATGGCGGTATTGATGCGGACCAATGCCCAGACGCGGCCTTTCGAAGAGGAATTGACCCGACGCCAGGTTCCCTACCGGGTGGTTGGGGGCCTGAGATTCTGGCAGCGGGCCGAGGTCAAGGATGCCTTGGCTTACCTGCGTTTGGTCGTTCGCCCCGAGGATGCGCTGGCCTTTGAACGGGTGGTCAACGTGCCGGCCCGGGGCATCGGGGCCGCCACTCTCGATGCCCTGAGGTCCCACGCGATGGCGGTCGGCCGTTCGGTGTCGATTGCAGCCAGGGACATGCCGGAGACCTTGACGTCACGGGCTCGAATGGCCCTGGGGCGTTTCTTCGAAATATTGGACGAAGCCCAGACGCAGAGGGAAGTTTTTGAGCCCGCTGATTTCGTCGGGTGGCTGCTCGAGGCCTCCGGCCTGCTGGGGCTCTATGACGGGGAGGAGGAAGAGAAGGTCGTCCGGCGTGAGAACCTTCGGCAGCTGGCAACGGCTGTGGCCGAGGCATCGCTGCAGGGACAGGATCTCGATACCTTCCTGGACGGTGTCGCGCTCTTCGAAGACGCCGATCAGAGGAACTCGGCAGACGCCGTCAGCCTGATGACCCTGCATTCGGCCAAGGGCCTGGAATTCGACGCTGTCTTTGTCGTCGGATGTGAGGACGGGTTGCTGCCCCACGCCAACTCCCGGAACGATGCCGAGGGACTGGAAGAAGAGCGGCGTCTGGCCTACGTCGGCATGACCCGTGCGCGCCACCGCCTGGCTCTGACGGCCGCCCGCGAGCGCTTTCTCTTCGGTCAGCGGAATCCGACCCGCCCGTCGCGCTTCCTGGCCGAGATTCCCGCCGATTTTCTTCAGGATGACAGTGATTCGCTCTCGCAGATCGTTGGTCAGAGCTGGGGCTTCGACGCCGCGACCACTGGGCGGGGGATCGAGGGCTCCTTCAGCAGGCGACTTCGGACGGCCGGTCCCCAGTCCGGCGGATCGGTCGGCTCCGGCCCTGTACCGAGCCGATCCCCCCAGCGGAGTTTCCGGGGGCGGCCGATCGCTGCGACCGTCGAAGACGCCGACGGCAAGGGGTGGCGACCGGGCGACCGGGTTTCCCATCGGAGGTTCGGGTCCGGCGTCGTGCTGTCGTGCCAGGGTCGGGGTCCGCAACTCAAGCTGGTCATATTCTTCGACCGAGCCGGGCGCAAGACGCTGGTTCCGACGATTGCGAAATTGGAAAAATGCTAGAAAGCGGGGACGCTGGAAGGCTGAGTTGGAGCGCGGGGCTCCTGCCCCGCATTGTTCATTTGGGTTGTAGATCCCGCACACCGCCGCCTCGGTCGCCGATGCTGCCACCTGCCGCGGTCGCGGCCATCTGACGCTGTTTGCTGTCGCTGTCGCTGCAAACCGCCGCTGAATCTGAAGCTGTCTGCTGATCCTGGACCTGGATTCCAACCCGGCCTTCGGGAGCGCCTGGCGGCGCCCCCGCTCGGCGCATTTCCCTCAAGGGGC
>JAUWTC010000286.1 GCA_030609785.1 Holophagae bacterium | reverse complement strand
TTGAATCCCCAGCTCATTGCCATCGACCTATCGGCATGGTGGTGCACCGACTCGATGGCAGCGGCCGGCATCCCCGTCAGGACCCATCCACCCAACACAAAATCGACTACCAGACCCGTCGCCAACGACCCGACAATGACGGTTCCCAGGTAAACGGCCACTACCCTCCGGCCTAGGACTTTCAGCAGCGTCGTCACCGAAGCGACATTGGTTGCTGGGCCGGAGATCAAGAACACCAATGCCGCACCGGGAGACAAACCGACGCCGATCAGACTGGCAGCGATCGGGGTTGAGGCGGTGGCACAGACGTACAACGGAATCCCCACGGCCATCGCCACTAAATAGGGCAACAGGCCTCCCCCGAAGACGGCTTTCACATGGTCAGGTTCGAGAAATGCCGCGATGACACCGGACAGGAGCAGACCAACAAACAGCGCCCTGCCGATGTCACGAGGCAGGGTCACAAACCCGTAGCGAAGGGCTCTCATGAGCGCGGGTTCTCGCTTTTCGGCTGTGCAACACGAGGACTCACATCCCTCATCCGGCTCGGCCGGGACCTGGGCTTCTTCATCCGGCTCGACGGCCTGTACGACCATCCCTCCGGCGATGCCGGTGATGAAGGCCGCCACCGGGCGGATGACCGCAATCACGGGCCCCAACAAGGCCCAGGTGACGGCGATGCTGTCGACCCCGGTCTGGGGTGTCGAGAGGAGGAACGCCGTCGTCGCTCCCTTCCCTGCTCCATGCCGTCTCAAGGAAGCCGCCACGGGCAGGACCCCGCACGAGCACAGCGGCAATGGGACCCCAAACAGACTGGCCTTTGCAACCTGCGCAAAACCTTTGCGGCCCAAATGCTCCTCCACCCACTCGGGCGACACAAAGACCGACAACAGCCCGGCTACCAGAAAACCCAGCAAGAGGTAGGGCGCCATCTCGCCCAGGAGAGTCCACGACGCGGCGAGAACCTGAAACACAACCATCATGATTCCATCATATGCTCGAATGTGGAAATAATCACCCCCAAGCCTATAATCGATCGACAGAAGAAGCGGAGGCCCACCATGCGAAAGATAATGACCTTCCTCGCCCTCGCCCTGACGACAGCTGTGATGGCCATGGCCGAGATTCCGAAACGGCCGGTCCACACCTTCTCGATCGTCGCCAGGGACGCGGCCACGGGCGATCTCGGTGTGGCCGTCCAGTCCCACTGGTTTTCGGTAGGGACCGTGGTGACCTGGGGAGAGGCAGGCGGTAACCCTCGCGACGACCGGGCACCTCGAGGAGGCCCTTCCGTTGTTCCGGCACGTCTTTGAGGCAGACGCCAGGTGGGTCGAACTGACCTCCCGTCTGGTCAAGCCAGGCCTGATTCCGGATTCAGAGGAGGGAAGACGGCTTCTCGGTCGGATCCTCGACCAGGCTCCGAAGGAGTGACCCGGCGGAACCAAAGCGGAGATAACAGACCCAACAATCTCCTGAAATGGATCGCGGTAGATGAAGAAATCAACGCAGAGACGCAGAGTCTGAGCTGGGCTATTTCTCGAACACCGGCTCGGCGTCCTCGGGCTCGTCGACAAAAAGCAGGCTCTGAGCCGACCAATCGAGGCCGACGACGCTCCCGGTCGCGACGAAGCGGTCCAATCCCAGGTCCTGCGCCAGTGAGCGGATGACCCCTCCATGGACGAAGAGCAGGTGACGCCCCGGCGGCAAACCTTCCAGAAAGCCCTCGAGCCTGGCCCTGAACTCTTCGTTGTTCTCCCCACCCGGCGCCTGAAAATCCCTGAATCGCCTCGCCCGGGTCGCCAACTCAGGGTCGATGGTCTCAAACGGCGCCTCTTCCATTTCACCGAAATTGAACTCCCGCAGCCGCGGATCGGAAGCAGCATCACCCCATGCCAGGGATGCCGTCGTCTTCGCCCGCTTCAAATCCGAACACCAGACGCCGTCAAAGACCTCGCCCTCCAGTTTGGGCCGCAGGGCACTTGCCTGCCCCCGACCACGTGCCGTCAGCGGCGGATCGCTCCATCCGGCGATTTCGCGGGCCACGCTACGGGTTGTTTCACCGTGGCGGACCAACCAGAGTTCGAGTTTCGCGGTCATCGGACCTCCGGTGGCAGTGTAGCGTAATTGAGAATTCTCGTCCTTCGAAGGTGTGGGACACCAGATGGCTGCGATATTCTTGCCCCCTGGAGGTCCCATGCGCGTCATTGTCGATATCGCCATCATTCCCATCGGGGTCGGTCTTTCCCTGTCCCGCTACGTCGCCGCCTGCGAAAAGGTCTTCACCAAGGCCGGACTCGAACCCACCCTGCACGCCAACGGCACCAACATCGAAGGAGACTGGGACGAGGTCATGGCCGCCCTGAAGAGGTGCCACGAGGTCCTGCATGGCATGGGCGCACCCCGAGTCGCCACCAACATGCGCCTGGGAACCCGAACCGACCGCATGCAGACCATGGAAGAGAAATTGGAGGCTGTAAGGTCGAAGATGGGTTCGCGCGCTCGAACTGCTCGCTGAAGGTGACCAGGCCGATGGCCATCGAAAGCAAGCTTTCGGATGCCATGGTCCGGCACCTTAGCTCGCGGCCCCGTTGAAATTCGATACTCGACCTTGATGCTTGATGCTCGATAGTCGACTCCGATCTCCTGCTACCATCCCCTGGCCCACGTCTCGGGTTGAAGGAGTCTCCATGAACCTCGCTACCTGTTTTCGAATCCTCACCGTCGCCACCGTGCTGTTGGTGGTCCCTCTCGAACTGCCCGCCTGCACCAACATCCTGGTGAGCAAAGGCGCCTCGGCTGACGGCTCTACGATGATCACCTATGCCTGTGACGGGCGCTTCCACCCCCACCTCCGGCGCTCAGACGCCGAAGACCACGAACCGGGAACCGAGTTGGAAATCCGCGAATGGGGCGGCACGCTCCGAGGGGCTATCCCTGAGGCCGAGCACACCTATGCCGTCGTTGGTCTAATGAACGAGCATCAATTGACGATCTCGGAGACGACGACCACCGGCCGGGAAGAACTCCAGAACCCCGAGGGGCTGATCCACTACTGGGATCTGATGAAACTGGCCCTCAAGCGAGCACGAACGGCCCGGGAGGCAATCGAGGTCATGACTTCTCTGGTCGAAGATTTCGGCTATCGTTCGACCGCCGAGAGTTTTTCCATCGCCGATCCCAACGAAGTCTGGCTGATGGAGATGATCGGCAAGGGCCCCGAACGAAAAGGGGCAATCTGGGTCGCCCGTCGCATTCCCGACGGATTCATCTCGGCCTACGCCAACGGCATCAGAATCCGGGAGTTCCCGATGGATGATCCCGAAAACTGCCTCTTCGCACCGGATGTCGTCGACTTCGCCGTTGAAATGGGCTTCTGGAAGGCCGATGACAGTCGCCCCTTCAGTTTCGCCGAGGCCTACGACACCCCAACCGTGCAAAGTCGCCGCTACACCGCATCGCGCGTGTGGTCGATCTTTCGCCGCGCCGCGCCGTCCCTCGAGGACAATCTCGATCCCGCCTACCACCGCGGTGATCCTCGGGCCGAACCCTATCCCCTGTGGATCAAGCCCGATCAGAAACTGTCGACCGAGGACGTCATGGAGCTGATGCGCGACCACTATGAAGGCACTTCCTGGGATATGACTCAAGGCCTCGACGCCGGCCCCTTCGCGACTCCCAACCGCTGGCGCCCGATGACCTGGGAGGTCAGGGGCGAGCAGCACTCTTGGGAGCGCCCGATCTCGACCCAGCAGACGGGCTTCTCGTTCGTCTCCCAGAGCCGATCCTGGCTGCCCGATGCGATCGGAGGCGTCTACTGGTATGGCCTCGACGATACGTGGACAACCTGCTACGTGCCGCCCTACGCAGGCATCACCGCCTTGCCCGAGTCCTTCACCGTCGGCTCGCTCGGCGCCTTCAGCTGGGACTCTGCCTGGTGGGTCTTCAACTTCGTCGCCAACATCGCAAACCTCAAGTTCTCCCACATGGCGCCGGAGATCCTCGCCCTCCAGCAAGAACTCGAAGGTGAGTTCTTCACCATGCAGCCGGTGATCGAAAAGGCCGCGCTCGAGTTGATGGAGACAAACCCCGACCTGGCACTCCGGTTTTTGACCGACTATTCGGTCAACCACGCCGAAAATGTCGTCGACAGGTGGAAGGCATTGGGCGAGCACCTGCTGACGAAGTACAACGACGGCTACGTCAACGAAAAAGAGACCGACCCCGAACACGGATACCCCGATTCCTGGCTCGAAGAAGTCGTCCGTTCACGACCCGACCAATTCCACTTGGACCAAAGCCAAGAGGCGAAAACCGTTCTGCCCTACTGAACACAGGACGATTATTCCGGGAAAACCGAGCGCGGATCTCGAACCGGACCGTTAGCATTCACCGTTGCGGGGCAGGAGCCCCGCGCTCCTGGAACGGATTCAGGCCTGCTCGCCTCGCGCCCCAGGACTCACGAAGGGAGCGCGGGGCTCCCGCCCCGCTTCGTGCCCTTGAATCCCTCATTTTCATCCTTCCGCCTTCATCCTTCCGCCTCCCTCCCCTCGCCGGAGGTACAATAGACCGATGAACCTGACAATCGAGCCCTTCACCTTTCGTCCACCCCAGCACCATCAGGGTCTGCGTCTCGTCCTCGG
>JAUWTC010000021.1 GCA_030609785.1 Holophagae bacterium | reverse complement strand
CGTGCCCCTACTCTTCCAGCCTCACGGAGACGACTTTCGATACACCCGGCTCTTCCATCGTGACGCCGTAGAGGACGTCCGAGCGCTGCATCGTACGGCGGTTGTGGGTGATCATGACGAACTGGGTGTGGCTGGTCATCGAGTGGACCAGCTCTGCCAAACGCTCGACGTTGGCATCGTCCAGGGGGGCGTCGACCTCATCAAGAATGCAGAAGGGCGATGGCTTGATGCGGAAAAGCGCGATCAGCAGAGCCAGGGCAGTCAAGGCCTTTTCACCACCCGAGAGCAGCTGTACAGACTGGTTCCTCTTGCCCGGAGGCTGGGCAGTAATGTCCAGGCCACTCTCCAGGGGATCGTCCTCGTCGACCAGGTCGAGCCGCGCCGTTCCGCCGCCGAAGAGGAAGGTGAAGGTCTCGGCGAATAGGGTGTTGACCTGCTCGAAGGTGTTGACAAAGCGCTGAACGCAGATGCCGTCGATCTCAGCAATCGTCTCGTCCAGGCTCTTGAGGGCATCGACGAGGTCCTTCCGCTGGGCCGACAGAAAAGTCGATCTCTCGGAGAGTTCGTCCACTTCCTTGAGCGCCAGAAGGTTGACCGGGCCGATTCCCTCCAGTTTGGTTCTCAAACCCTCGGTTCGAGATCGCAGTTCCTCGACCGGCATCTCCTCGGGCTGTTCCACATCAATCAGGACCTCGGGGGCCGTTCCCAGTTCGGCCATGCAGGCGTCCCGCAATCGGGCCCACTCGCCTTCGACGGCCGTCACTTCCATGTCCAGTTCGTGGAGCTGCTCCCGAATCCTCTCGTGCTCATCCCGGCGTGCACGAACGGCGCCTTCCAGCGTGTCGACCTTCACCGTCACGGTCTCGGCTGCCTCGGCGAGCTGCCGAGCCCTCTGGATGGCGGAGGACGACAACCCTTGCTCCTCCACCAGACGAGTGCGAGAGCGAACGACCTCATCTTCCGTCTGCGCAAGCTCCTTGGCGAATTCCTCCCGCTGCTTTCGCAGGCTTCCCATACGGCCTTCGAGCAGATGAACCTCGGTCTGCAGGCGGTCTTCTTCCCGGATCGCCGCATCCTCCCGTTCCTTGGCCAGCCGCTCCTCGGCGCGCCACCGGTCGACCCGACGCAGGGCGTCACCTGCGGTTTCCCTGGCGGCGCCGAGCGCCTCGATCACGGCATCCAACCCCTGTTCGAGGTCCTGACTGCGGGCCTCCAACGAGCCGACTTCCGCAACCAGCTTTTCGCGCCGTTCGGCCAGGGCCATCGTGCCCGATGCGGTCCGCTCCCGCTCCACGGTCAGGGCGGTCGCTTCCTTTTCGAGCCTCTCTCGTTCCTCGCCAAGGCTGCGTTCTACCGCTGCCGTCCGGGCCCGCTCCTCCTCGGCGAGCACCACCTCACGGTCACCGGCAACCAGGCGGGCCTCGATCGAGTCCAAACGCTCACTCAACTCCCGGTGGCGAACCGAAGAGGACTCGGCCTTGCCCGACGCTTCGTCGATGGCGGCCACAAGTTTTTCGCGCTCCTGCCTCAGAGCGAGGGCGCCTCGGCGGCGCACAACCTGGGAGGCCGGCTCGATCACCCGGCCGTGGCGCAGCACGTCTTCGGAGTCGAGGATCAAGACCTCAGGGTATTCCTCAGAAAGCGCACGCGCACGATCCGGGTCATCACATTTGTAGGCCGGCGGCAAGGTCCGAAGCAGCCAGGATCTGTGCTCTTGGGGAATTCCGGCCGCCTCCGCCAGGCCCTGGGCGCCGGCGAGCTCCGGCCACGCTTCAGGGGCCGTTTTGCCCCCGGCAAGAGCCAGGCGAATCCGCTCATCCAGGCCGGCCAGGGCCGCCAGGCGCTCCGACGAAACAGCAGCCTCGTCGACAACGGGCAACTCGAGCCACGGACCCCAGACGCGGTCCAACTCCGACGCGCGATCGGCTTGAGGCTTGAGAAAATCGCCGACCAACCCAAGAACGTAACGCTCACCCAGGACATCGACCAGGCTGTCCGCCGCCGCCGTGTGGCGCGCCAACTCCCGCTCGACCCCCGACAGGCGATGGCGATGCTCCCAGACCTGGTGGGTGAGGCTCTCGGCATCCTGCTTTGAAGCCTGGGCCTCCTCCCGGGCCTGCGACCGTTCCCTGACCAGGCTCGCTCGAATCTCCTCCAGCGCCCCAGCCGCCTCCAGGGCTTCGCGAACCCGGGCGACCGCCTCCCCATGCCGCTGGGAAACATCGTTTCGCCGCTGGTCGAGTCGATCGGCCTCCTGCTCCAATTGGGTGCAGGAATAGGCCAGGCGGTCCTGCTCCCGCTCCATTTCGCTCAGGCGGTTCCGACTGGTCGTCAACGTGGAAATCGTCCGCAACAAATCCTCACGGCGCCGCGCTGCATCGGCCTCTTGGACGTCGAGGGTCTCCCGGACGCCGGCTTCCTCGGCCTGCGCCTCTTTCAGTCGTTGGCGGGTCTGTTCCAACCCCTCCTGACACGTACCCCGGCGCGAAGTCGCCTCTTTGAGGGCCGCCGCCAATTCCCTCCCCTTCTCCTCGGCCGTCGCGGTGTCCAGCCGGTTCCGCTCCAGAGACGCCCGCAAGGAATCCAACAGGTCTGCGGACCGCTCGAGAAAGGCCTCGAGCCCTTCCTTCGACGCATCCAGGCGAGCGACTTCGGAACGACTCTCTTCCAATTGGTGCCGGTTGGCTTCCAGACCCTTCCGTGCCGCCTGAAGATCGGCGTCGACACCGCCGAGCGTAGAGGCTGCGGCGGCAACTTCGTTCTGGCACAGGGCTCGTCGTTTCAGAGCCTCCGCCCGGCGTGCGGACAGCTGATGGGCCTCGATGACGTGGAGCGATCGCAAAGCCGCGGTCAGCTCCTCCTGCATGTGCTGGTAGCGCTCGGCCTGCTTGGCCTGGCGCTTGAGCTGCCGGAGCGACCGGTTGACCTCGTCGATGACGTCGTCCAGGCGGATCAAATTCTGCCTCGTGTGCTCCAGCTTGAGTTCCGATTCGTGCCTACGCACCTTGTAGCGCGTGATGCCCGCCGCCTCTTCCAGCAACACCCTTCGGTCGGTCGGCCGGGCCGACAACACCTGCCCCACCCTGCCTTGCTCGATGATCGCGTAATGCCGTGTTCCCAGTCCGACCGACAGCAACTCGTCGACGATATCCTTGAGCCGGACAACCTTGCCGTTCATCCGGTACTCGGACGGACCACTTCGCAAGACACGGCGTCGGATTTCCAGCCGTCCGTCACGCCCCTCCCATCGGCCATCATCCGAGCGCAATACCATGACGACCTCGGCCGAACCCGCCGGTTTGCGGCCCGAGGCACCGGAAAAGACCACGTCGCCCATGTGCTTCAACCGAAGGAGGGAGGGACTCTGCTCACCGAGAACCCAAAGCATCCCATCGACGATGTTGCTCTTGCCGCAACCGTTGGGGCCGATGACTGCCGACACCGCCCCCGGAAAGGTCAGTTCGACCTGATCGGGAAAGGACTTGAAGCCCTTGAGCTTCAGCGACTCCAGATGCACCAACGCCATGAAGGGAAGACGGTAGCAGAATCAGGGAGAGGGGGAAAGAACATCGAACGCTCAACGTTGGACGTTCATTACCGCCTTCGACCCTTTGACCCCTCCCCCGTCCCTTGTACAATCCTCAACCATGAGCGAATCACTGACCCCAGAGTCGATCAGAGAACTGGCTCGAGACTTCGATCGGAAGTACCAACCTGGAAGAGTACGCGCCCTGATGGTCGCGGGTTCCGGCCTCAAGCTGGAGGTGCCCGGGTGGCGGCCTGCCGAAACCATCTCGATGGCCGACATCATGCCCTTTCCCATGCACCATCTGGAAGGACACAATCACAGTCTCACCCTGTGGCGCCGGGACGACGATACGCTGCTGGTCATGAACGGTCGCTTCCACCTCTACCAAGGCTACTCACCGGCCGAGGTTGTCGCGCCGGTCCGCCTGGCCGCACTGCTGGGCGCCGAAGTCCTGTTGGCGACCAACGCCTCGGGGGCACTGGATCCAGCCATCCCCCCCGGATCCCTGGTTGTCGTCAACGACCACATCAATCTTTTGTGGTGCAATCCCCTGGTCGGCGCCTGGGCCAGGGAGTTCGGCACGCAATTCCCGGACATGAGCGAGGCGTACGACCCCGACCTCCGGCGCCTGGCCCACCAGTGTGCCGCCGAGGCGGGTTTCGATGTCTTCGACGGCGTCTATGTCGCCGTCCTGGGTCCTTCGTTCGAGACGCCGGCCGAGGTCCGGATGCTGGCGGGAATGGGCGGCACGGTCGTCGGCATGTCCACGGTTCCGGAAGTTCTCGCTGCCCGGCACATGGGCCTCAAGGTACTGGTGTTGTCGCTGGCCTCCAACCCGGCCGCGGGACTGGTTGACCGTCCCCTGACCCACGAGGAAGTCCTGGAGTCCGGTCGGGAGGCCACCGACAGTCTGAAACGACTCCTGGGAAATCTGGTCGAGCGCACCTTCTGATGGGGCTTTTCGTCGAAACCTTCGCCGTCGGGCCGATCCAGGCCAACTGCACGTTGTTGGGTGACAGCGAGGCCGGGGAACTGGTCGTCATCGACCCAGGCGCCGACGCACCGATGATCACCGGGCGGATCAAGGCCTCAGGTCTCACGCCGACGATGATCCTCCATACCCACGGCCATTTGGACCATGCCGGAGGCACGGCCGATCTCTCGGATCGCCTCGGAACCGACGTTCCGATTGGTCTGCACCGCGACGAACTGGAGCTCTACAACGGCCTGCCGACTCAGGGTGCGATGTTCGGGATGGGGGCCCAATCGCCCCCTGAACCGACCCTCTGGCTGGAACACGGACAGCGTCTGACCATCGGTCAGTTCGAGATAGAAATTCGTCACACTCCGGGGCACTCTCCCGGCAGCGTCTGTCTGATCGTCTCCGGCTGTGACCCTCTCGTAGCCGTCGTCGGCGACGTGCTGTTCGCCGGTTCGATCGGCCGTACCGATCTGTGGGGCGGGTCGTTTGAGGTCCTCGAGCAGTCGATACGAGAGCAGCTCTACACCCTGCCCGACGACACCCGCGTTCTCTGCGGCCACGGTCCAGACACGACGATCGGGCGGGAGAAGGCGACGAATCCATTTGTCAGTGAGAGATGAAGGGCGCTCTCAACTCTCGGGCAGGCACGGGGACCTGGGATTCCAGGGGCGTTCTTGAGCAGACACGGGCGGGCACAGGGACCCGCCCCTACGGTTCTTTTGATCGCTTTCGAAGGTGCGGCCCAAACGCATCCCCAATGGACCACCCATTGTCCGTCCGGGTAAGGCGACCGGGTCCGCGGCAGGGGCAGATTCAGCGACAGACAACAGCGACCGCAACAGGTTCAGCGGCAGAGAGCCGCGACCACGTCAGGGCCAGTGACCTTCCCCCGGTTAGCATCGACCCCTATCGTCCCCTGTCCATCAGATCTCGGGCGCGAACTTCAAAGTTGAACGTTGGACGTTGGACGTTGGACGTTCACCCCCTCCCCCCCTCTCCATTGGGACTGCGATCATGACGCACGACCCTCCCCCGCTTCCACCCTTCCCTGACGAGATCGAACCGGTGTCTCGAGGCCCGGTCTCAAGGCCGTGGAAAGACGGTTCTCACTCACTGCCCATCCTGTTGCACGGCATCTTTGGACACTCCCACTTCAGGCCGCACCAGGAAGAGGTGTGCCAGTCCGTGACGGCCGGAAACAATGCCCTGGTCGTGATGCCGACCGGGGCCGGCAAGAGCCTCTGCTACCAGCTACCCGGCCTGACCAAAGGGGGATCGGCCCTGGTGATCTCACCACTGATCGCGCTGATGGAAGACCAGGTCGCCAAGCTCCAGGCATTGGGAATCGCCGCCGATCGCCTGCACTCCGGCCGGGATCGGGAGAGCTCGTTCCGTACGGCTCAGGGCTGGCGGCAGGGAGACCTCGATTTTCTCTTCATCGCCCCGGAACGCTTGGGCCTCCGGTCGTTCCAGGATCTGATAACAGAGCATGCCCCCCGTCTGGTCGCCGTCGACGAGGCCCACTGCATCTCGCATTGGGGCCACGATTTCCGGCCGGATTATCGCCTGGTCGGCGAACGCCTCCCTCGTGCTCAGGGCGTCCCACTGGTGGCGTTGACGGCGACGGCGACCCCTCGGGTTCAAAAAGACATCGTCGAGAAGCTGGGCATCAACGATGCCCGCCGTTTCATTCGCGGCTTCCGCCGCACCAATCTGGGCGTTGAGTGCGTCGAGGCGCCGCCGTCCGCCCGAGCTGAGATGGTCAAGCGGGTCGTCGCTGACCCGATCAACCGGCCGGCCCTGATCTATGCCCCGACCCGAAAAGAAACCGAGGCTCTGGCCGCGGAGTTGGCCGACGTCGCGCCCTCGGCGGCCTATCATGCCGGGCTGCGCTCCTCGACACGGGATCGGGTCCAGGCGGAATTCCTCGGCGGAAAGCTCGAGATCGTCGTCGCCACCATCGCCTTCGGCATGGGCATCGACAAGGCCGACATCCGCACCGTGTTCCACACCGCCCTGCCGGGGACCATCGAGGCCTACTATCAGGAGATCGGTCGAGCGGGTCGAGACGGCGGAAATTCACGCGCTATCCTCCTGTGGTCCTGGGCGGATCGCCGCACCCACGAGTATTTCCACACTCGAGATTACCCTGAGCCCTCCGTTCTCGAACGGGTGTTCGAAGCTCTGTCCGACCTGCCGACAGCCAAGGACGATCTTCAGAAAACGCTGGGCATGGACTCCGAGGTGCTGGTCGCCGCCCTCAACCAGCTGTGGATCCACCAGGGGGCTCAGGTTGACCCTGAGGTCAACGCACTGCGCGGCTCGAACGGGTGGCGAAAAACCTACCGTGCACAGCGCGATCATCGCCTGGCCCAGCTGGAAGAGATCTGCCGCTATGCCGGGTGGGGATCCTGCCGGATGACCGCCATCGTCAAACACTTCGGAGATCGGCTGGACTCCGGCGCAGACTGCGACCTGTGCGATCACTGCGTCCCAAAGGACTGTCTCCTCCGCTCCTACCGTCCGCCGACCGTCGACGAATGCCGGGTCCTGATCGCCGTGGTTGACGCCCTCCATGAACACTCGAACAGGACACGACTCCAACTGTTCAAACAAGCCGCCGAGCCCGAGGAAATGGTACGGAAAGACTTCGAGCGGCTCCTGGACGCCCTGGCCCGCGAAAACATCGTCGAGATCTGGTCGGACTCCTTCACCAAGGACGGCCGGGAGATCCTCTTCCAACGAGCCGCCCTGACACCGGAGGCACGGCGCCGGAGCGCCTTCGATCCTTCACTCATCGAACTGACGGCCGAAATCGCCTCAAAGGCCGGCGCCAAGAAAAGCCGAAGAAAAGCAAAAAAGCCCATTCCGACCGCGACCGTGCTCTCTTCGGCCGAAGAGAATCTCATCAAGACTCTGCGCGCTTGGCGATTGTCCGAAGCCAGGCGCCGCAGGGTGCCTGCCTTCAGGATCCTGGGCGATCGCACCCTCGAGGCCCTGGTCCGGGCCAAGCCATCGGACGACGACGAACTGCTGGACATCCCCGGCATCGGCCCGACTATCGCAAGAAAGTACGGGAAGAAGATCCTGGAGATGCTCGCGGGGGGTTGAGGGGGTCGGGGGCAGAGGCCCCAGCGGGCAGGAACCGGCGCCCGGCCGAAAGCCGGTGGAGCCGTCAGGCTCCGCATCCGAAGGATGCTGCGCGGGCACAGGACGCCCGCGGCCACAATAGGACTCTGGTGGAATTGTGGGAGGCAGGCGTCTCACCTGCATCGAGCGCCACGGGAGGAACCGACGAGCGAACGTCGCCGTTGCGGGGCAGGAGCCCCGCGCTCCTCTGAGAGTGCTCGAGAAGTCAGGGGTGCCGTTACAGAGCTGACGAGGCGGGCGCCACACACCCAAATTCAGGGCAAGCCCATCGCCAAGCGTCCCACATCCCCGTTGTTTGGAGCGAAGCGACAAACGCTATATCCGCCCGAAGGGCGCATGCAATTCGTCCGACGAATTGCTACAGGTGATCCGCTCGGGTCGAGATCGGGCCTCGGTAGTTGTATTCCAGGCGGATCTGGGCGACTTCGGGACCAAATCCCTTGTAGGTCTCCTTGATCCGTGTCAGTGCGTTGGACCGCCAGTCGACGTAAGGATTATCGATCTGGACAGGATCGAGGCAGCCGGCCAAGGCGACCTTCGACGTGGCACAAAATCGGCTCATCAGGGTTTTGGCCAAGTGGCGATCACCATTTTGCAGTTCGTCGACCAGAACGATTGACCGCTCGATGTCCAGCCCGCGCAACATCGAGGTCGACAGCATCGTCATCCGGTCCGTCGCCTGGAGGTCACTCAAGAAATCGTGTTCGTTGAGAAAACCTATCGACCGCATTGCCTGGAAGAACGGCTCCAGCCACGGGCTCAGCTTGCTCTCGAAATCGCCCGGCAGGAAACCCAGCTCGTACTGGCTCGAGGCGTGTTCCGGGCGCAGCAGCATCAGCCCGTTGTCATAACCGTAGTCGGGGAAAAGGGGTTCCGATTGGGGCGAGACTCGGTGTTTGGTCGGCTGTCCGACCAGCATGTAGAGCGCCGCCGCAACCAGCATCCGCGTCTTGCCGGAACCCGCCGGGCCGTCGACGACCACCAGCTGCACCGTGGGATCGAGAAGGAACTCCATCGCCAAGACCTGATACGGATCCCTCGGCGAAAAGCCGAGGATCGGCCTGGGCCGGTAGACGTCCCGCTTGCGGTCCCAGTACTGCCCGTAGCGCAGGTCTTCCAAGCGGCACTCTTGCGCATTGGCCCGAGTAACGACGTCGTCGTCGCCGCAGCGGAGAATGACACCGAGATTCCACGGAACCTCCCGGTCTTCGAGCCCCGGGACCAAGTCAAAATCCAACCAACGCTCGCCGGGGGCCCCGCTTGCGGCAAAGGCCTCGAGAGCCTCCTTGTCCACCTCATGCTCCTCGACGCCCCTGAAGACCTGTTCAACCCTCTCCAGCGCGACCTTGCCGTACCGGAGGTTCTCGGCAGCAACGTCGACCGCGTCACACTTGAGCAACAAATTGGAGTCCTCGGAAATGACGACGACCTCATGCAAATCCGACAGTCCAAGCGCCACCTGGTCGCCCAGGCAACGGGCCCCGGCGAGGATGATGTTGTCCCCAGTTTCCTTTTCGTAAGGCGGTCCGGCAGGGACATCAGGTTCCCAGGCCAGGAGTCCGCCCTCCGGTGTGGGCTCGAAGTCTTCCGGCCCGGCCTCGCCGCTCAACAGCCGCTCGATGCCCTGGTGGATAGCTCCGGCGTTGCGGAATTCCAGGAGCTTGCGCATCACCTGCCGGGCCGCATGGCGGACACCCTCGGACTTGGACCTCGAGGCCTGAAGCCCGCCCAACTCCTCGACCACCTGGTGCATCAGCACCACGACGTTGCCCCCGGACAGGAGGCGATCGAGACCGTCTGGGTTTTCGATCAGGGCCGACGTGTCGGGAACGTAGAGGGTCCCGGACAGGGCAAGGTCCGGCGTGTCCTCAGGTTCCGAACGCCGGGTCGTCGAGTCAAGAGACGATGATGAAAAGCTGTCAAATTCCGGCTGAGCCTCGAATCGCATGGCACTCCTCGGTGTCTGGGTGAATCTTGGCCCGCCGTCCAGAGAGGACGACGTGACGGCGGAAGAACCACTCGGCAGGGACCGGCTACCGGATCTCTCAACCTGGCGTCCCGGCCCTTCGTTGCGGTACTCACGTTCCTAGTGTACACTGAAAGGTTCTTTTTTGCACGGCAATTCATCGAACGAATTGCATGTAGAGGAGGTTCCTGAGAAGCGTCAACGGCCCGGATGGGAATCTTGGAATGTCAAAGGCTACGGGATGCTGACCGGACGACTCACCCACAGGTGGGACGCCGGCTTCGCTTGAGGTTCCGGCCGCGCTACCATCGACTGATGGAACAGCCGATTCCCATCCTGGTACTCAACGGCGATCTTCGGTGGACCGAAGATCTGGCCCGTTTGGCCCGCGAGGCCACCCTGGTGCTGGCGGCCGACGGCGGCGCCAACGCCCTGACTCGCCTGGGCCTCCGTCCCGATGCGGTCATTGGCGATCTGGATTCAATCGATACCGACACCCGGGCATGGATCGGCGAGGACCGTCTCATCCATCGCCCGGACCAGGACAAAACCGACTTCGACAAGGCCCTGGTCTTCGCTTTCGAGGATTCGGGCGTCGATAGATTGACGGTCCTGGGCGCGCTTGGCGGCCGTCTGGACCATGCCATCGGCAACCTCGGGGTTTTGGCCCGCGAGGCCCGCGGCCCTGACCTGGTGCTTATCACCGAAAACGAGAGGGTCCTTGCCACCGCAACTCCGGCAGACCTCGACGCCATTTCCGGCGAAACCTGGTCCTTCTGGACCTTTGACCCCGGTGTACGGGTCACGCTTGAGGGCGTCCGGTGGCCCGTCAAGAACGCACCTCTGACCGTGGGCGACCACCCCTCGATCTCGAACGAGGCGACGGGAACCCACGTTCGTGTCGTGCCCACGGGCGGTCCGGTCGTTGTGTGCAGGCTGTTGAACTGAGAGCTGAGTCGCCCGGAAAATTACGAAGCAACCTCACCGACGGGGCGTGCCTGGTGCGGCTTTCTTCATTAGGCAGACCTCCCGGTCGAGCCGCCGCTGCGATGAAAGCCGACACCTGGCAACCCACGGCGACACCCTCAACGATCGAGTCTCGGCCGACGCCGTAGGCCGTCGAGGTCATTTTCCTCAAGGGGCGGCTCCCCTACCGATTCAAACAAGGCTGCCTCTTGAGGAAAATGCATCGAGCGGGGGCGCGCCTGCGCGGACCCGAAGGCCGGGGAACAGTGACAGGCGCAGTGATCAGGTGCAGGTGGCAGCGTCAGCAATCCGCGTCAGATGGCGGCGTCGGACGACCGCGGCAGCGATCTGATGGCCGGGGCCGGGCGGCGCTCCGCGCACCAGCTGAGCCCGAAAGAGTGTTGGGTGCAGAATTCTTGCGCCAGATTCAAACCCAAGCCAGGATCGAAACTCTTGGACTTCTTCTTCAAACTCAACGCGTTCGGTTCAAGGGTGATTATCGGGCGTTTACCCCTTGACAAAGGGGGGCCTCAGGAGTGTTAGGCCTCTGAGGTCGTTGTTCTCGAGACGCTACCTTTTCGCGAGTCGATAGTGGGCCCGAGGATCTTGTCAGTGCCTAATCGGAGAACTGTGCTGTGGATGTCTTCCGCGGTCTGGTGGGAAACAACCCTCGCCGCCTCCACTATGAAGACATTGAAGTCCTGAACCCACTCGCACCACACAATCTGGGCGCGTTCCTGGGGACTCAGGTCCGGGTATTCGTCTTGAACCCGACAGACGAGTCGATCGATGTCGGCGCCCACCGTATCGAGAAGTTGTTCTAGGTCAGACATGTCAGCTTGGACCTAACCAGTAATTCGGATGCAATAATGCTGCAGAGTAATCGGCGGGTTGTTATGACGCACGGCTCATTCTCTCTTCATATCCCAATATTGAACCGGGTTGCATATCCAGTCCACGCTTCTGGAGGTCGAAATTCCGGAAACAAAGATGGCGGAAGGAGAGCCTTGGCTCGGTGGGCCCCACTCCCTACGGCAGCGTCCCGACGTAGCCCTTCCTCACCGTCAACTCATAGCCCTTGACCGTGACCTCGACCGGGCGCCATTTGCGGTCGCCGATTCCGGAGGTTTCGAAAGTCAGGATGTAGCGGGTCGACAGTTCCTCGAGCAGGGCCCGGGTCACTTCGGGCATCCGGTCGAGCCGAGGGATACGACGGTAGTAGCCGCCGGAGCCTTCGGCGATGATCGTCAGGATCTCCTCGTACGAAAGGCCTTCGTCGCCATCGGCCGGCGGCGGCGGCTCGACCCCGAGCACGTAGATCGGTGTCTGCAGGCTTTCTGCAAGTTTCCCGGCCTCTTCGGCAGACATCTGCGAGGCGTTGTCGACCCCATCGGTCACCAGGATGGCGGCACGCCTGGGATGCCGTGCATTTTCCATCACGTCGGGAACCCGTTGGATCATGTCGTAGAGCGCCGTCGTACTCCAGGGTTTGACGGTCTCCAGTACCCTCGGCAGCAGGTACCAGCTCATCCCGAACGGGAAACGTTCGAGAACCCGGTCGTCGCCGAAGGTCCAGAGAGCCAGACGATCCTCGGCCCTTCGCTCGGAGAGGAAGGCCTTGGCCAAATTCTGCCCTGCACGAAGCTTCCGTCCCGTCATCGAACCCGAAGTGTCCAGAATGAACCCCAGCGCCAATGGCAGGTCGGCCTCCCGACTGAGGTCCCGAATTGGCACCGAAAGTCCATCGATTTTCAACCGGAAGTCTTCCCGCGAGACCTTCGAGACGACCTTGCCGCCGACAGTCCGTACGGTCACCGGCAGCACAACCGCCTCGACGTCCACTTTGCCTCGATACTGTTGGGCCTCGAGGAGGCAACAGCACCCGAGGACCAGTGTGGCCAGGATCGCAGAGATCGTCCTCATCATGACGAAGCCGGGCCGCGGGTCATGCGCCCCAACACTTCACGGACGTCGACGCCGCTCGCATCCCGATAGCGCTCGGCAAAGGCAGGCACCGGACCGACCGGTTCGTCGAGATCGATCCTCTGCACACGGTGCATGGGGATGAAAAAAGTCGATGGCGTCAGGAGTTGCTCTCTCCCGGCAGCTTCCTGCCGGAGCCAGTCCTCGACGGCGCCCAGATCCAGGCCCCTCAGTGCGACGCCGACCCCATCCAGGCGCTGAAGCAGACCCCAGAGCTTTTCCTTGGGGTCCCGACAATGCACGATAACGACGTTTCCGACATCCAATTCGCTCATGGGGTCAGTCTAACCCGGCGCACCCGGCTTCGCCGGCTGCGACAATTTGAAAACTCCTCCCATGCGCGAAGCGCATTAAGCGCTAGGAGCGTGGGCCGAATTGGCGAAGGTCCACCAGAAACCAACGGCAACACTCAAACGCCAATTCGGGACGCGCTGCTAGCGCTCCGAGAGTTCCAACAGAACCCCACCGCTCCCTTTGGGATGCACGAAGCAGATCCGGCAACCATGGGCGCCGGGCTGGGGTTCTTCGGAGAGCAATCGAAAACCCTGCGCCTTGAGGTCGGCCATCGCGGCTTCGATGTCGTCGACCCGGAGGCAAACATGAT
>JAUWTC010000275.1 GCA_030609785.1 Holophagae bacterium | reverse complement strand
CGGCAGAGTTATCGTCACCGCGCGGCAGAAATTGGAATTTGAAGCTCAGCTCCTCACCGCCGAGGGTGGTGATGCCGAGATCCGAGGCCCAGGGCGGATTGTTGCTGGGGAAGGAAGCCGCAGCAGCAATCCAGATAGGAGTACAGTCGAAACCGCCGCCGCCAACCATCTGAGAACTCTCGAAGGGCCAGATCGTGGTCGGGTCGGTTGAAGCGTTGTCGACGACCGAGGCATAGGTCAAGAAGGAAGCGTCGGCCGAATCGGACCACACATCGACGAATGCACCGGAAGCGACATCGTCGGCGCCGACCTGGGTGAGGAAGGCCTTGTTCCACTGGTTGTTGGAATACGGCCGCAGGTTGATGCTGCCAGCACCGAGAAAGGTGCCGTCGACATCGAAGAAATCGACATCGATGGTGATGGTATTACCGCCGGCATTCATAAAGCCGATGTTGGTCCGGAATTCGCTGTTTTGTGCGAGGAAACCGAGACGAGCCTTCTCACCGGTTGTTATCAACTTGGCCGGGACTACGCCCTTCTTGCCCACGAAGCTCTGGCCGAGGGTTCCGGCATCGGTGGTGGTGTAGATCCTGCTGGTCACCGAGGCGGCATCAAGGTTGCTGACCCAGACGTTGATGGAACCGGCGCCTTCGCCGGTAAAGGTGTTCCAGACATCGACATAGCTGATGCTGGTGTTCGCGGCGAGGGTCATGTCTTCGGTAAAGGCAACATCGGTGTTGTCGGCGTTGCGTGGCATAAACTGCATCCGGTAGGTCAGCTCCTCGTCACCACTGTTGGTGATGCCGAGGTCCGAGGCCCACGGTGGGTTGTTGTTCGGAAAAGCCGCAGCCGCAGCGATGTAGATCGCCGTATTCGCCCCGGGCACCTCTGTATCCCAGGTTCCTCCAGCCTCCTTGTAGCGCGCCATCCACTCCTGGAAGAAAATATTGGTGATCGTCGCATCATGAATGATCAGGATGTTCTCGTCCTTGTAGGTTGCAGCCGAAAAACTCCAGTTGTACGAGCCGGTGACCACGGTCGGATCGGAATCGGCCGACAGCGGATCAGCCATCAGATATTTGTGATGCAGCAGTTGATCGGCGCCGCCCTGTTCCACGTCGTCGAGGACGACGTCGATGCCCAAATCCGCCAGTTCCTGGTATCGGCTGTAGGCGGCGGCTTCGGCATCGCAAACACCCCGCACCGCGACGCCGGCGTCGAAACGGGCCGTCATCGCGTTGAAAATCACGTCATGGGTGTAACTGTAGATGGAGAAAAACATATCGGTGTCGGCCGAGTTCATCAAGGCCACCATCTTGTCCGGCAGACCGTCCGTGGGGCTCATGTACTGTTCGACCTTCCGGCCACCAATCAGGAACCGGTGAGGCGTATTGTCGTCCTTGAAGTAGGAGAAGCTCCCATCCCACATCTCATCGAATTCGATGCTGTAGGCCGCGGACAAAGCCGCATCCTGGATCACCACGACGTTCTCGGCATTGGAATTCGTACCGTTGTAGGAGGCGTTCCAGGAACCCGTCCAGACGAAGTCGTTGGTCTCATCGCCATCCCGGGCATCGAAAGCCGCGAATTTGTTGTGGGTGTTCTCGTGCTCGTCGTCGGGATCGGTTCTGACCTCGATTCCAGCCACAATGAGCACGTTGATGACGGGGTCGAAGATTTCGTAGATCACCTGCACGATGACGCCCCGGTTGTGGGCTTCGACCAGGGCGTCGGCAACGTCGTCGTGGGTGAAACTGAAGAAGCAGAAGTCGATCGACGAGGTCGCCGCGTTGATGCGCTCGACCATGCGATCGGCAAGGTTGGTCTGTACCGCATCGACCCCGGTCGAGTAGGAGGTGTCGACACTCTGGGAGAAGTAGACGTCGATCTGGCCCGAAGAGTCCTCCGAGGGGCTGACAATCGTAATCGAAGGGCTGTTGATCGAATCCGACCCTTCGGCGGCAACCGCTCGGCAGTAGTACACGGTCGCCGACGACAATCCGGTCAGCACCACCTCGTGGTTCGTGGTCGAGTTGCCCAGCCGGATCGGATCCATCTCAAAAGCGGTGGTCGTCCCGTATTCGAGCACGGTCTCGCACTCGGTGTCGGTCGTCCAGGTGATGGTGGCGCCACCCATCGCAACATCCGTCTGAACCGGGTAGTCGACGAACTGCGGTCCGGAGCCGTAGGTGATGTCACTGATGAAGCGCGGCAGGACCTCGTAGCCGAGGTACCAGGGCCCTTCGTCACCGGCGTCGTCGTACTGCTTCATGACACCGACGACGTTGAATTCTCCTTCTGGAAACGGGATGCCGGTGTCGGGGTCGATGTACATCATGGCTGTGCCGGTGCCATCCATCAGTGCATAGTTTCCCGAGTCCCAGGTGACGCCGTTGAGGCGGATCAGGAGCGACTCGGTGGGTTCGGAGTTGGTCGCGTAGTCGTAGCTGGCCCATAGCTCGGCGCAGGTCACCAGCAGCGGCTCCGGTATGGGCCGGCCCGTACCAATCAACTCGGCGGTGATCGGCTCAAGCTCCGTCAATCCGTTATACGCGATGATGGTACCCGTCACTTTGACCTCGTCGCCCAAGTTGTAGGTCATCAGGGGATTGAATGTGAAGAGGTTCATGCCGCCGGTTTCATCCTGAATGAAGACCTCGGTGCGAGACGTATTGAAGACACCGGTGGGGGCCGTGACAACCCCCTGGATGGTGACAATCTGGTCAAGCATCAGGGGCGCACCATTGGGGTCATTGAAGTGCAGTTCCGACATCGGAATCGGCTCCTGGGCCATGGCGACAATAGAAACCGCCACGAGACAGACCACGAGAGGCAGATGGATCAAGCGCATACTTCACTCCTTCGTTCGAATGACCCTCTCTCCCGAGGATCGTTTGATTCTATGCAACAAACCCTTTCAGGAGGGTGCAGGGCATTGAATCAGCGCAGGCGTCGGAACAGGAACACTGCCCCCGCCATCAGCAGTAGGACCATGGCTGCGGCGCCCATCAACGACAGGGTCGGAATGGGCTCCCCGCCTCCTTGCGCTGGATCGTAGTCGGTGACCAGAATATCTCGGGCCACGTAGCCCTCGTAGCCACCATCTGTGGTCACTGTCAGGACAACCGTCAATTGCGAGCCCAGGGTGATGGCGGTTGAAAAGGTCTGAAAGACGTTCGACAGCGTGGTCCCGTTGACGACCAGCGGATCGTCCAGATCCCGGGTCGTTCCATCCGCCATCGTGTAGGTCATGCTGCCATCTTCGTCAGCAACCGCCGTCAGGAAGGTTTCGACCGCGCCGGAGTCGACCTGGTAGGTCCACACGAAGCTGTCCTCCGGATCCTCGAAGTTGCCCATTGCCGCCAGATCTACATGCAACTGCAAGTTGTCCACCGCCGAACTGATGTCGAAGACCCAGGTCGCATTCACGGGGCCGGAGTTGTCGTCGTTTTCGGTGTCGACGACGCCGAAGAACTCGTCAAAGTCCGTCGCCGCATCAATGATGCCGACTTCGTCCGCCGGGTATCCAGCGTTGGTGTCGTCGACCAGGGCGTACGGAATGCTGGGTGAAACACCCACGGTGAACTTCTGGAATCCGTCGCCAGGGCTGCCGAAAACGGGGGCGTCGGTGCTGTAACTCACCAGGTTTTGACTTGTGCTGGACACCAAATCCCAGGCTATGTCGTCAGCGCCAGCCAAACCGGGCGCGAAGCATAGACTCAACGCCGCCGAAAGACCGATGAAATAGAACGAACCGTGCTTCCTTTTCATTACTGCCTCCTCCACCTTGGTTTTTGGTGGACCCAACCACCCACTTCAGTGAACTCACTACCCCGCCCAGACTGACGTCTTGCGACTGAAATCCGGGCCGGAGTATACCACCTCACCGTGCTGCGTTTCTCGAGCCGGAAGTCGGGTCTGGGTCCACCGAGAATCGGCGACGGCCGTCGAGAACCTCATTCCGAATCTCGGCGGCCACCAGTTGCGATCTTTTCGGATGGCCAGTCGGTCGGTGTATTTCCGGTCAGGATCTCAATGACTTCGTCGAGGATGCGCAGGGTCAAACCCCACAACACCCTACCCTCCCAGTGATAACAGGGGAGCCGAACGATCCCCCTGTCGATCGTGTACTCAAGCGAGGACCGATGACTCCGGTCGGTCAAAAAAGACAACGGCAGCCAAAACGCCTCCTGAACCTCATGGTTGAATGCCAGACTCGCCGAGCCGCGAAGTTCAAAAGCGAAGGGCTCGATCACGAGGCCCAGACGACGCCCTCTCGCCACAGCCTGAAGATCGGAAAATCGCCCCAGATGAACGGCCTCTGCCGAAAGATCCAAGCCGATCTCCTCGTCGGTCTCCCTGACGGCGGCGGCCAGCGCGCTCTCATCCTCGGGATCCATCCGCCCTCCGGGAAAGGCCAGATGCCCCGACCATGGGTCCTTGGGGTGCTCCGCCCGATGGATCAGCAACACCTCGGCCCCCTCGGCGCCAGGCCTGAAAATCACTGCAACGGCCGCTCTTCGATCACCGTCAAGACGGCGGGGGTCGAAACGGGCCAACAGTCGCCTCAGGCGATCCAGGCTTTCGACGGGATGGCCTTCCCCGGCGCCGTTCAAGGGGAGACCGAACTCCAACCGTCGGTTGTTCCGTCCTCGAAGCCGTTTCCGAAGATCGCTCCCCCGCAGCCCGTTCCCTCGAAGATGCAGGCAACCCACTCTGGATGGTCGACAAATGGATTACGGTTGCCCTGGTATTTGTAAATTACCTCGTTCCGAT
>JAUWTC010000034.1 GCA_030609785.1 Holophagae bacterium | reverse complement strand
GACCATGGCGACGACCTGGGTCGCCAAACCCCTGACCCGCGATCCCGCATGGGCGGCGGACCCGGCCCTCTCACCGGACGAGACCATGATCGCCTATGCCTCCGGCCGCAGCGGAAGCGGTGACATCTGGTTGATCGACCGGGAGGGCGGCAACGCCCTGCAATTGACCGATCACGAGGCTGCCGACCGAAGGCCTGCGTGGTCAGCAAATGGCAGTCACATCTACTTCACGTCCTTCCGCAGCGGTGAGGCCGCGATCTGGAAGGTGCCGCGCCTTGGAGGGACGGCGGAACTGGTCTTGCCCGACGCCGACGACCCCGCCTTGTCGCCGGACGGCACGCAGATGGCCTTCGTGCGCCGCAACGAGAGCGGCCACTACCGGGTTACGATTGCTCCCCTTGACGATCTGGAGAACTTTCGTTACCTGACTACATCCGACGACGGCTACTGGTTCCACCGCAATCCGGATTTCTCAGCCGACGGGAGCGAGATCTGCTACAGATCGTCCCGGGATGTGTGGGTCGTGCAGGTGGATGGGGGTCGGCCACTGCAATTGACCTTTGCCCACGAAATGACGGGCGAGCCGGAGTGGTCTGGGAATTTCATTGTCTACTCCAGGGACGTAGGGGGAGTCTCCAGCTTGTGGCGAGTTCGTCGCGATGGGGGCCTGCCGGAGCGTTTGACGCCGGGATCTGCCTACGAGACCCAGGCCTCCCCGTCATCGAACGGCCGGTCGATCGTGTATTCCACGCAACGTATGAGTTCGTCCTTGATCATTGTGGACCGAATGAGAGGAATCGAGACCAGAATGACCCCTGTTGGCGAGTCGGCCATGCCTGCGGTGGCCCCCGATGGGAATGGGGTTGGGTTCTCGGGACAGTTCCGGAAGGAGGCCAGCCTCTTCCTGCAGCCCTTGTCTGACGGTGTACCGGTCGGAGATGTTCGACGCTTGACCTCGTATGCGGGTTCGTTCAACTCCGTTGCATTTTCCCCTTCAGGAGACTGGGTCGTGGTGAATCGAATTTGGGAGGGGCAACGTGATATTTGGACCCTGCCGCTCGGTGGGGGACCTCCGCTTCAGTTCACCACCGATACAGCTGCCGATGTCACGCCGTCTTTTTCTCCAGACGGGGGCCGCCTGGTCTTCGCTTCGGACCGGAGTGGTCGCTTTCAGATCTGGTCGGCGCCGATCGAAGACGGGCGGTGTGTCGGTGAACCCCAGCAGCGGACCTTTGAGGATACGATTGATTACCTGCCGAGGATTTCCCCAGACGGTTTGATGCTGGCGTGGTTGGCCAACAACGATGACGGTGAGAACATTTGGGTCCAGCCTGTGGAGACCCCAGGAGCGGCCAGACCGCTGACCGAGGGGCGACGCATCGAATGTATCGAATGGGAACCAGGGGGGAGGTCTCTTTTGGCCAGCGGAGACTGGGAGGGGCCCAACCGTGTGGACCTGCGTCGGGTGTTTGTCGCCGACGGATCAGTCGAAAAGGTGGCGTTCGATGTCGATTTCGGGAGCGGAGATTCGGGTGGTGTTCATTTCGCGTCCGGCACGTTTTCAAGCAGTGGGGACGGGCGGCTTTCTGTTCATGACCATTCGGAAATGCTGGGGGATGTGTGGATACTTGAGGCCGAGGATAGAGACAAGATAGAGAACTGAGAAAGGGAGGAATCATGGTTGCTGACGAAACGAAAATCACTGTAAAGAACCTGATCCAGACGCTGGACCGGACCGATCTCTGGCTCCAGGCACTCCGAAAGGGGCTTGAGGCCTTGCCTCAGGATCAAGAAATCGAGGTCGAGGACCAGGAGATTGACGAAGCGCTGCGCAGGAAGCCTCAGGTCTACATCAGCTGCTGAAATCGGTGCTCGCTCAAATCGCAGGAGAGGCGACCGCATCGAGAAGCGCCTGCCTGCCACTCAGGACCCTCGAATGCACCCTGACCACGGCCTGTAACTTGAGGTGCAGCTACTGTCATCAGGGTGAGCCTCAACCTCGGTCGATGCCCTGGGGGGTGGTGAAGGCTTCGATTGACCGACTGGCGGCGTCGGAGGCCGAGGAGCGGACGCTGGCCCTGACCGGCGGCGAGCCGCTGCTGGAGTGGCCCCTGGTGCGGCGGGCCATCGAGTACGCGCAGGAATCGTCACCCAAAGGAAAGGGCTTGAGGGTCGCGCTGACGACCAACGGGTTGCTGCTCGACGAGGAAAAGGAGCGGTTTCTGGTCGCCCATGATGTCGAAGTGCAGATCAGTCTCGACGGTGTCCGAGAGGCTCACGAACTGCGAGCGCCGGGCGCCTTCGATGTGCTCGATCACCTGCTTAGGTGGTTGAGACGGGATCATCCCTCGTGGTATCGCAGGCGATTGAGCATCGGCATGACCCTGACCTCGGCCAATCTGCCCTTCCTGGCCCGGTCGGTCGCTTTTCTGTTGGGTCGAGGCATCGAGAGCGTTCGTCTGGCCCCGCTGCTGACCCACGATGAGGGATGGGGGAGGGAGGCCGAAGCCGAGTTGGAGCGGCAGATGGAGGCGGTCTTCGACCTCTGTCTGGAACATCACCGGCGCTCAGGGGCCATTCCCTTCGAACTGTTCCGGAGACCTGCAACGCCGCCTGAGCCCATGCCCGATCGCCTGGTCTGCCGGGTCAACGCGCCCGAGACCCAGGCCATCGGTGTTGATGGGACGACGACCGGGTGCCCGCTGCTGCTGGCGCAAGAGGTTGGGGGGACGAGAGGCGTGCCGGTGCTCGAGGACTGGGTCGGCCGGCCGGACTGGCCGGGCCTCAGGCGAGACCGTTACAGCAGCTTCGGACAATGCCGGGACTGTGAGTTCATCGAGGAGTGCATCGTCTGCCCGGTGGCCAGTGCCAACATTCCCGGCAACATCGATCCTCGCCGTGTCCCCGACTTCAACTGCGCCTTCAACCGCATCGTCGGTGCTTGGCGTCGCCGTTTCCCGCCAATGCCCGGCCCAGAGGATCACCTCAAAGGCAACGATCCCTTGCCCACCGCCATGACCGACCTCGCCGCAGCTTTGGGGTTGGGATAGGGGGAAGAGTTCAAGAGTACAAGAGTTGAAGAGTTCAAGAGTGGATGGGTCGAAATGGTCATAGAGGCCTCGCCATCGTAGGGGCGGGTCCCTGTGCCCGCCCGTCTCAGGTCAAAGAGGTCGAAAGGGCTGCCGTTGCGGGCCGGGAGGCCCGCGCTCCACAAAACAGCACCCTCAGACCTTGAAGTGGGAGCGCGGGGCTCCCGCCCCGCATTGTGACGCAGGGAATTTCGCGAGCGGCTAAGCTGATAGCCGACAGCTGAGAGCTTCTTACTTCCCTTTAATTTTTTCGGGGAGGACCTTGAGGATTCTGTAGGGCTGGAGGCCGAAGGACTCCACGACCATACGGCCTTGTTCGTCGAAATTGATCTTGGCGGTGGGGATCAGGCTGCCCTCGCCCTTGCCGTCCTCGTCGAACAGGATCTGGACCCAGCCGAAGGTGTACTGCCTGGAACGCGTGTTGCGAGCGAGCTCCCCGTACTGGATCGGGCGGTCGGTGATGCCGATTATCACCCGACCTTCGGGCGTCTGCATCGTGCGGATCACACGCAGGTTGTAGCGCAGCCCGTCGCCGACCTTGATCCAACCGGCGACCTCGGTGGCCGAAACGGCTTTGAGCAGGGCCTCTTCGTCCTGTTCACCCAGGGTTTGGGCCAAGACCTGGGTCTCGGCATCGGTGGCGAAGCGGTCGACGTGGAAGGTCATGAAGGCTGTGGCGCCGGCCGCCGGACCTGAGAGAGCGGCCATTCGGCCTCGAAAGCGTTGCGGGACCGGTTGGTCCGCCTGGGAGTCTTCAGCGGCAAATGCCGGCGCTCCGGCGGTCAGCAGGGCCAGTGTAACGATCAGAGTCAGGGTTCTTTTCATCGGTTTCCTCCGTGTTTTCTCCGTTGATTTTTATGCTGGGAGGCTGGAATGCTGGGATGCTGGGAAGCAGGAGAGGGCGTGCAATGTTCTGTTTCGGCTTCCATTCCATGCTCCTTCGTGTGCTTCGTCACCGAGTGGTTCCGATTCCCGCGCTCCTGTTTTGCGTCCTGGCGTCCTGGCTTCCCAACCCTCCAGCCTTCTGCTTTTCGCACGTCACTGAGGCCCAACCACCGCGAATCGTCGTGTTGCCGCAGTAGGCTTTCCCGACGCTGTTTTGGCTGTTGAGGTACGTCAGAATGTCCGCGCATGTTTCGTCGGCGGCCGGCGTCACCTTGCATTGGCCGGAATAGCGAGGGTTCGTAAAGCAGCAGGTGGCTGCCTCGGAGGCAGCCAATGGGGCGGCCACGCCGCCGATGATGATCAGTGTCAGACACAGGGCTGGGATGATGCGTTTCACGAGGGGCCTCCGTTATCCTTCCAACACAATGTGCAGCACGATGGTAGCAGGGTGCAGGGGACAGGGAGCAGGAACGTCCAACGTTCGTTTTGCCTTCGTAAACCTGAAGCCTGTCCTCGGCTCCCCGTCAGAGGGTGGCCAGGGCTGCCAGCGCCATGGCAACGACGGCAAGGCACCCGCAGCCGGAGCACCCGGCCCCGCCGCGGTGCACGGCTGATCTAAACAGCGCTCTGCCGGCAACGTCGCCGACTACCGGCAGGGCCGCGATGGCGACTTTGGCCGCGGTGTCCCGCCACCGGGCAAGTTCTTCCTGTTCGAGCTGTTTCCTGAGCATCGCTTTCTGGATTGAAACCCGCTCGCGCCTCTTCATCTCCTCGCGAGTCCGGACGACCTCCATCTCGCGCTCGTCCGGGAGGAATCGAAGGTGGGAACCGCAGTACTCACAGACGGTCTCGACCTCGCCCAAGGGCAACATCGTCGGCGCCGCGCAGTTCGGGCAGTCGTAGGCAATGGCTTCCGGCATGGCGATTTCATTGTAGATGATGCGCGCAGCGCATCAAGTAGGAGCCTGGGGGGCGGAGGCCGTCGTATCTTTCCACTTCCTCGTAACGCAACCGGCCTATGCCCTGCAGGTTCCTAATTCGTCACCATCCGGGCGCTGATTCTGGTGTTGTCGTTGCCGCTCAGCAGTTCTTCGACCATCACGGGATTGAGTGGCTTGGCGAACCAGAAGCCTTGGCCCTGGGGGCAGTCCAGATCCCGCAGTTTGATCATCTGCTCGGCGGTCTCGATGCCTTCGGCGATGACGCCGATGCCCAGTGTGGAGGCCAGGGACAGGATGGTCTCGACGATCGCCTGCGAATCCGTTCCGGGCTCCATGCCGCTGATGAAGGAGCGGTCGATCTTGAGGGTGTCGTACTGGAACCGCTGAAGGTAGCTGAGGGACGAATAGCCCGTGCCGAAGTCGTCGATGCTCAGTTGCACGCCCATGGCCCTCAATTGTTGCATCTTGGTCATCACGGCATCGCTGTGCTCGAGAATGACGTTTTCGGTCACCTCGAGGCGCAGACTCTCCGGAGGGAGGCCGGTCCGGCCGAGGATGTCCAGGATGCCTTCGACCACGTTGTTGTCGACGAAGAGCCGTCCGGAGACATTGACCGAAATGAATATCGGCGGAGTCATCGGGAACCGCAACTGCCATTCCCGAATCTGGCGGCAGCTCTGCTCCATCACCCACCAGCCCAAGGGGATGATCAGCCCGGTTTCTTCGGCGACAGTGATGAAATTCGCGGGTGCAACCAGCCCCTTTTCGGGATGCTGCCAGCGGACCAGACCCTCGAACCCCTTGATCCTCCGGTCCTTCAGCGTGACGATCGGCTGATAGTGCATGACGAATTCATTACGGTCCACGGCCCGGCGGAGATCGGTCTCAATCTTCAGAAGTGCGACAGCCGAGGCGTGCATTTGCGGATCGAAGATCTCGTATCGGCCCTTTCCGGAGGCCTTGGCCCGGTACATGGCGATATCGGCGTCCCTGAGCATCGCATCGGGGTCGGTCGTGTTCATGTCGTGGACGGCGATGCCGATTGACGCACTGATGAAGACCTCGTTTGTCTCGATCGTAAACGGGGCTTCGAAGCCTGCGAGAATTCTCTCGGCCACCTGGATGGCGTGGCTGACGTCGTGCATGTCGTTGACCAGGATGGCGAATTCATCGCCACCGATCCGTGCAACCGTGTCGCCGGGCCGTACGATGGTCTCCAAACGACGGGCCAGGGCCACCAGCAGCTGATCGCCGACGCTGTGGCCCAGACTGTCGTTGATGTTCTTGAATCGGTCCAGATCGAAGAAAAGCACGGCGAATCGGCCTGCAGGTCGGCGCCGAGCTCCGGCCAGGGCCATGTCCAGGCGGTCGCCGAACAGGGCGCGATTGGGCAGTCCCGTCAGCGAGTCGTGGAAGGCATTGTGAAGCAGTTGCTGCTCGGCGCGGTTACGCTCGATCGCATAGCGGATAGACCGGGTGAGCAGACGTTGTTCCAGTTCTTTCTTGACCAGGTAGTCTTGGGCACCCTCAGAGACCGCCTGCAACGCCAGCTGGTCGTCGTCGAGACTGGTCAGGACGATCACCGGGATCTCGGGGTGGGAGTTATGCAGGCGTCTGAACGTGTCGATACCAAAGCTGTCGGGCAGGGAGAAGTCGAGAAGCACGACGTCGATGCCGCCTTCGGCCAATCGGGCAATCCCCTCTGCAAGCCGGCTCTGGTTTTCGATGGAACCGTTGAATCTCGTGGATTTTTCGAGTACGTCTCGAACATGAGCCGCATCGTCGGGGCTGTCCTCGATCAGCAGCAGCGTCACTTCGGGCACAGTGGGCGTCGTCATTGTTGTTCACTCTCCTCGCGGGGGATGGTGATGTGGAAGGCGGATCCGTCATCCGGTCGACTCTCGACCCAGATCTTGCCGCCGTGGCGGTTGGCGATCCGGCGGCACACGGCCAGGCCGATGCCGGATCCCGGAATTTCTTCTTGCGTGTGAAGCCTCTGGAACATCTTGAAGACCCGGTCTGTAGCGGCGGGGTCGATGCCGATGCCGTTGTCGGAGACCGTCAGGCGCCATTCTTTGGCGCTTTCGGTGGCGCTGATGTGGATTCTGGGCTGACTGTCGCCCGAAAACTTGATCGCATTGGAAACCAGGTTGTGGAGGAGCTGTTCCATCTGACCCTCGTCGGCGATGATTTTCGGCAGTTCATCGAAGGAGATGTCGGCTCCAGAGCCTTCAATCTCGGCCTCGAGGAGGTCCAGTACCCGCCCAACCACGCGCTCGAGATCAACCTGTCCCAGGTCGAGGTCCTGCCGCTCCAGTCGGGTCAGCCTCAGGACCGAGCCCAACATCCGCTCCAACGCTGCGGCGCCCCGACGTGCCTGCGACAACGGGACCGGGGAGACGGCGCCGGCGTCGGCCCCGATTTGATCCAAGGCCCGAGCCAAGACGCCGAGAGGCTGCTGCAGGTCGTGAGAGACGACGTAGGCCAACTCTTCGAGATCTTTGGCCGATTGATCGAGGTCGTGGGACCGATGTTCCAACTCGCCCAAGGCTCGGCGGTAATCGCCGATGTCCTCGACCAGTCCGTTGAGGCGGGCCGGCATTCCCTTTGAGGGCGGCGCCGGCCGCATTCGCAGACGGGCCCAGAGGGTCGTGCCGTCCCGGCGGTGCAACTCTGCCTCCAGTTCGACCACCGGAGATCCTGTGGCGATGGCCGCCTCAAAGCCCTGAATAGCTGCCGGGTCCACGAGAAAGTGTTGGATCGGGCGGTGAGCCAGGTCGGCAGGCCGTTGATGCCCCAGCATGGTGGCCAGGGCCGGGTTGGCGTCGAGGATAACGCCCCGGTCATCGGCCACGAAGACCCCGATCGGCAGCCCGTCGACGATGCGGCGCGAGGCCGTGTCCTCTTTGGTCCGCCGCCGCCTGGACCAATAAAGGGCCGTTCGGATCACCTCTTCGACCGTCGTCAGGCCTTGCGGATCTTTGGTGACGAAGCCGTCGGCGCCGGACCGGAGGGCCAAAGGGGCGACTTCAGGATCGTCGCCACCGGTGACCACGACGATCGCCGCTTCGGGTAACCTCTCCCTCAAGAGGTCCATCAGTTGGTCCCCGGCAATCCAGGGGAGGGTAAATTCGGTCATCACCAGGCCGTAAGGTCGATCGGCCAAAGCCCGGGTCAAAGAGGCCGCGTCGTCGGCCGTGTCGATGGCAACATCCCCGAAGGCGCCCTTGATCACCAGGGACAGAAGGTCCCGGTCGTGTTGGTTGTCGTCGATCACGAGGATCGGCGGGAGGTGCTTCACGGAAGCTCCTGGGGACACATTTCCCCAGGATCCAATAAGATCCAAACTGTCCCGGAACGGGGCAAGGCGGAATCAGCTGTCATCAATTCGAATCTACTCTATCAGAAGTCGATGGAAAATGATATACTTAGAGGTTTTGTATTCAAAATCTCTTTTTTGCAAATGCCCGTCCCGAGTGGCTCTTAAGGTATTTTTCGAATGCCCGTGCCTTTTCTGGGCACCGGAAGGCGACAGTTGAAAAAGGGGACGGCCTGCCAGGGCGTAGTTCTCTGCCGCTAGGGGTTGATGGTAGGTAGGGTCCGGCTTCCGGCTTCGCTTCGCTACGCCGTGACAAGTCGCCGCGGCAGCCTTCACTTCGAAAACCTTCCGGTTTCGAAGTGAGTGATCACAAGCGTTTTTTGGCGAACGCCCTTCCAGAGGCGGATTTAAGATAGGTTTCGAAGTCTAGTGCCGATTTCTTGTCGGTGAAGGCGATCGCTGTCTTGATGCGCCAGGGCCGGAATTTCGAGGTGTGAGGAACGCGGCCCTCGTTGTGTGCCACGAGGCGTGATTCGAGTGCTTCCGTGAAGCCTGTGTAGTAACGCTTTGGTGCCGCATCGGTCTCCAGGATGTAGACGTAGAAGTAGGACACTGAAGTCTCCAGCAGTACGGGGGCTGTGCCGAGCCGTAGCTTCGAAACACGGTAGCGTCGGAGCCCGGCTTCGCCCTTCAGGCTTCCGGCTTCGCTTCGCTACGCCGTGACAAGTCGCCGCGGCAGCCTTCGCTTCGACCCCCGTCGGGTTTCGAAGCGAAGGCTGGTGGAGCCGAAGGGGATCGAACCCTCGACCTCAGCATTGCGAACGCTGCGCTCTCCCAACTGAGCTACGGCCCCACACTGGGCTGCGGATGGTATCTCAGGACTGGTGGATACGCAAGGGGAGGGAGTGGGCGAACTCCGGCGGAGCGCGCGGGCCCCAGCCCGTATTGAAGGGTCAAAGGGAAAGCCGTTGCGGGCCAGGCAATCGCGCTCCATAAACGACACCCTGAGACCCTGAGGTGGGAGCGCGGGGCTCCAGCCCCGCATCGTGACCTTGGTCCGGAATGCTCTTAGTCGAAAGCATCATCTGACAGCTGAGACCTGACAGCTGCCCGATTACGCAGTGATTCCGACCTTGACGGGTTGGGTTATGATATGCCCTCTTTGGGGGGCGGGCGTATGTGCGGCATTGTCGGTGTAATCAGGTCAAATGGGCGTCCGGTGATGCAGGACCTGGGAAACGGCGCTCACTTCCTGCAGCATCGCGGTCCCGCTTACGCCGGACTCTTCGTGTGGGATCCCGTTCGAAGATCCTTTTCGCTGGAGAAAGGCGAAGGGTTGGCGGACGATATCTTCAAGCCGTTGGATGCGATCGACGGTGATATCGGCCTGGCCCACACCCGCTACAAGACCTTCGGTTCCGGTGGCATCCAGAATGCGCAGCCGTTCTACGATGCCTTTGGGTCAATCGCCCTGGCGCATAACGGCCACATCACCAATGTTCCCCAGATCGAGGCGGAATTGGAAGATCGGGGCCAGGCCCTGGCGGCGAGGTGTGACGCTGAGCCCTTGCTGAGGGTACTGGCTCTGTGGTTCGAACATTTTCGGTCCGAGGATCCGGAGGGTGATGAACGGGAGATCATGTTCAAGGCCATCGCTGAGGTCCAGGTCAGGGTGACCGGGGCATACTCGGTCGTCGTTGCCACGCCGGAGGCCCTTTACGCATTTCGGGACCCGCACGGATTCCGGCCGATGGTGTTGGGTATTCGGGAGACTGGGGCGGGATCGGCGGTCATGGTCACTTCGGAGACCCTGGCCCTCGAACAGACGGGCTACCGGGTTATTGAAGAAGTAGCGCCTGGACGGGCCCTTCACGTCGGACGGGATCTCGAAATCGATCAACGAGAGTTGGTGGCCCGCGATCCCAGGCCTTGCGCCTTCGAGTTGATCTACTTTGCCGACGTCGAGAGCAAGATGATGGGAGACTCCATCCGCTCGCACCGCTGGCGTGCGGGCAGGGCCTTGGCGCTGTATCTCCTCGAGACCGACCCGGAACTGGCGGCTCAGACTGATCTGGTCGTCCCGATTCCACACTCTCCGATTCCCGGCGCCGAGGCTTTCGCCCAGAAACTCGAAGCGGAGTTTGATGCCTCGGCCATCAGCTATGCCACTCCTGTCTCCAAGTACCGGTATGGCGGGCGGATCTTTATGGAGGAGACCCAGGCGGCGCGGGATGAGGCGGCGATGCTGGATTTCCGGGTTGACGCCAAGACGGTCGAGGGCAAGAACCTCTTCATCATCGACGACAGCATTGTTCGTGGGACCAATGCCAAACGTGTCGTCAAGGCGCTGCGGGCGGCTGGGGCCAAATCGATCGTCTTCGGCGCTCTGTGGCCGATGGTGATCGACTCGTGCTTCCAGGGGATCAACACGCCGACTCAAAGCGAATTGATCGGCGCTCGCTTCAATTCGGACGTGGAGGAGGTACGCCGGGAATTGGGCGTCGACGCGCTTTTTGACCTGCCGGTCGACTGGTTCCAAGACAAGGTTCTCAAGGGCCTACCGGCGTGCATGGCCTGCGCGACCGGTCAGCGTGCGGTCAAGTTCGAGTTTTCGGGGTCTGTGCTTCCCTGAGGCGCTGTGGCTGGGCAAAACGTCGAACGTTTTGCATCATTCGCTTCGCGAATGGTAAGAACCTGGCGGGCGGATAATGGTGAGAGGTGCGGGTGAGTTGTAGGCGCGTCCTTCAGGGCGCGCATCGATGCCTCAATAACTAAAACCCATCCGCGCGTAGCGCGCTTCAGGATTCTGCCGGTCAGAGGCCTCTATAACGTTGCATTTGTCGGTGATGCCGGTGGCCTCTGTCCGGCAGAATCCTCTAGGCCCGTGCCGCCCTTGCAGCGTCCAGCACCCTCTGATGGAAGTTTCCGTTGGTGGCGATGATGCCGCGTTGGTTGCCGAGGAAGCGGCCAGATGTCAGATCGAGGGCCTTGCCGTCGAGGTCGGTCACTCGACCTCCGGCCTCTTCGATCACCAACGCGCCGGCGGCATGGTCCCAGACCTTTTCGCGGTAGCCCTTGGCGCTGGGGAGACGGAGGTAGATCGATGCCTCGCCGCGACCGACGATGGCGTACTTGCACTGGGAGTCAATGCGGTAGGGCTTTGCG
>JAUWTC010000153.1 GCA_030609785.1 Holophagae bacterium | reverse complement strand
TTTCGGGAATACACCGATGGCGTCGATGTCGGCCGTGTTCACACTGTTCTCGGCAGGGATGTCACTCGTGCATACGCCGTCTTGACCCGGGACCACCCAGAGAGTGATCAACCGAAGGGCCGGATCGGCCGTTTCTGGGACCGGGCGAAGCGTCTCTTCCTGGGTCTCTCCTACAAGCTGTCGCCTGCCCGCCGGATTCTCTTCGCCGTGGCGATGATTTTGGTCGTGATCGGGGTGCAGCAGCAACAGTTCACCATCGATTCGAGGAATATCAACGTGGGATCGTCCCCGCTTGCTCTGCTCCTGAGTATCGGGGCTCTGGTGTTTTTGATCATCCTCGAATTGGCAGATCGGGTTGTCGTTCGGGACGAGTTGGAGGTTGCGCGCCAACTGCAAGCCGAGTTGATTGCCGACAGATCTCCCGAGGTCGACGGTTGGGCGTTTGCCTTTTCGTACCGGACGGCCAATACCATCGGCGGGGATTACTACGAGTTCATCCCTCTCCCTGACGGAAGGCTCTTCGTCGCGGCGGGTGATGCCAGCGGCCACGGCATCGCCGCAGGCCTGGTTATGGCGGTTGCCAATGCGACTCTCAAATTGGCCGTCGACCAGAATCCTGAACCGGTTTCCGTCGCGGAGATGGTCAACGGCGCCCTTTACCGTACAGGCGGTCCGAGAGCCTTCATGACGCTGTTCTGCGGACTGCTGGACCCCACGACCGGACACTTTGATTATGTGTGCGCCGGCCACCCCTTTCCCCTCCACCGCAGATCCGACGGATCACTCGAAGAACTGGGAACCGGATGCCTGCCACTGGGCCTCCGTGCAACGGTGCCTCTCCGAGCTTCCTCGGTGACCATTGGGCCTGGTGAGACCCTTGTCATTTTCAGCGACGGCATTCCGGAAATGCTCGATGGTGAAGGCCGAGCCTTCGGGTTCGACCGACTCCAAGAGTCGGCCAGGTCAGGTGCCAGTGCGCAACAGATCCACGACACTATCCTGCGCTCCGTAGACACCTTTGCCGGGGACGCGCCGGCCCTTGACGACCGAAGCCTGGTCGTTATTCGCAACGACGGGTAGACACAATTGTTTCCTTCATTTGGTGATCTGAACACTCATGTCTTCATTGTGATTGCAGTGAATGCAGAATCTGAGTCCCGGCTAAGAGCTGATCGCTGAGAGTTCCCGACGAAGGCGGACGACGAAACGGGCGCCGCCTTGGGCCCGGTTTTCAGCCGTGACCGTGCCGCCGTAGCCTTCGACGATCGCCTTGACAATCGCCAGGCCCAACCCCATATGCCCTCGGCCTGGATCTGTGCCCGGTCGATAGGAGAAAAAGCGACTGAAGATCCGGTCGAGGTGTTCCGGAGGGATGCCGGGCCCGTCGTCCGAGATGATGACCTCGGCCCAGTCGTTCACCACCTCCATCGATACGATGACCTGCCGGTCCGTCGGCGTGAAGCTGACTGCGTTGGCCAGGAGGTTCTCGAAGACTTGGAGGAGACGGTCCCCAGAAGCCCAGATCCGAACGTCCCGGTCAGGAAGACTGAGGTTGATCGTCGGACCCTGATCAGGCCGGCGTCTCCTGAAGGCTTCTTGAACTCCTTCGAGGAGGGCGCCAAGAGGCACCTGGTCGCGATCTTCCCTTTCTATCAGCATCTCGATACGGGAAATCTCCTGCGCACCTGAAAGGAGCCTCTCCAGGCGGGCGACATCAGTCTGGATGTTCTCCAGCATCGTGTGCCGAATTTTGGGATCGTTTTCATCCAGGGCGACCTCCGTTGTGGCGCGGATGGAGGCCAGGGGATTCTTGAATTCGTGGGACAGGTCCGATGCCAGGCTCTCCGTTGCGCTGAGGTGGTCCTCGAGGCGTCGGGTCAGTTCGGCCAGAGCCCGCTCGAGATCCCCGATCTCATCCCTCCGCACTCCGGCTTCGAATCCGCCGGTCAGACGGCCCCGACGGTCAAGAATCTCTTCGGAGCGTCGGCGAAGGCGGGTCAAGGGTCTGGCGATCGTCAAACCGAGCAGCAGGGACAGGGCGCCGGCGACCACTAGACTGATCAGCACCACTCGGGCGACATCAAGCCGCACGGCATAGAGGGTGTTCATGACCCTCCAGGTGGACTGGGAGACCAGGACAGCGCCGACCACCGTACCGTCGACTCGGATCGGGATTGCAATGTGGAGTTCGACGGTGTCGCGGCCGACGGTCGGTCGGATCAAGGTCGTGGCGCCGTAGCGGCCTTTGAGAGCCTGCTGGACCGCCGTGCGGGGCAACTCGTCGAAGGGTTGAGCCGGCGAGGTGTCCGGAGGATTCTGGCCGGTCAGCAACCGGGCCGCACGGACCGGGAGCATGAAGATCTTATAAAGGGGGCGTTCCCGGTCAGAACTGGTGGCAGTCTCGACCGCAGGCGCATCGGGTTCTCGACGAGGGCCCAGCGCCGAGGAGTCTGCGATCACCCCACCGTTATGGTCGACAACCCGAAGTCTGGCGATATGGCGCATCCCCAGGTGGAGAAGGATGCTGCGGGCATCGCTGCTCTCCAGACGGCCGGTTGCCTCCAGCGCGGCCGCCAGAAGCCGGCCCTCTTGGGACATGGTTCGCTCCTGTGCTTCGAGCAGGTGGCGTTCGTAGGTATCCAGCAGCAGAACCCCGGTGGCGGGGAGGAAGACCAAGAGGAGATTGAAGGCCAGCAGACGAATGGAGATTCTCGAGAGGAAACGAATCACTCGGCGCCTTCCTGATAGCGGTAACCCAGTCCGTAGACCGTCTGGACACCTTCGAAACCAGGTTCGAGGGCCTGGAATTTCTTGCGCAGTCTTTTGATGTGGCTGTCGATCGTACGGTCGGACACGAAGGTGTCGTGGGGATAGCCCTCGTCCATCAACTGTTGGCGGGTCTTGACATGCCCTGGTCGCCGGGCCAGAGAACACAGAATCAGGAATTCCGTCACCGTCAACGCGACCGGATTCCCATTCCATGTGGCGAGATACCGTTGAAGGTCGAGTTCCAGTGGGCCGACGACGACCATGTCCTGGGCCGGAGATGCGGGGGCGCCGGCAAGAGCCATTCTCCGGAAGAGGACCTTGACTCTGGCCAGGAGCTCGCGCATGGAAAAGGGCTTGCACAGATAGTCGTCCGCTCCCAGTTCGAGTCCCAGTACCTTGTCGAACTCCTCGTCCTTCGAGGTCAGGAAGATGATCGGAAGCGTCTCGGATCGGGCCCTCAGCCGTCGGCACAGTTCCAGACCGTCCATCCGGGGCATCAGGATATCGAGAATGGCCAGGTCGGGCATCGAGCCGTGTTCGAATGCTTCCCAGGCCTCGGCGCCGTCTCTAAACCTCCGAACCCGGTAGCCTTCGCGTTCCAGGGCCCTGCCGACGCTCTCCAAAACCCCGGCTTCATCATCGACAACGGCAACTGTTCCTTCAGTGGCGTCATGCATGGATAGATTCTAACTCAGGAGGGGGGGCAGTGGGCAGTGTCATCAACCACGAGGGTCCCTCTCCAACGGGACGTGCCATTCTTGATGTTGTCCCGAGGCACCCTCCCGATATAAGCGACGTTTCGGACAACGTCAAGGGTGGCAATCCCCGGGGAGCGTCTCAGTGATCGAATCTCGGCCAACGCCGTAGGCCGCCGAGGTCATTTCCCGGAGGGGCGAGAATCTCCCGATACGAAACCGAACGCCCCTCCGAGAAATGACCGAGCGGGGGCGCCGGAAGGCGACCCCGAAGGCCGGGGTTGGAATTCAGGGACAGACGCTGCCAACTGTCGCTGGTGCTGACATGCAAAAGGTGCACATGAAACAACTCCATCAGCAAAGGGCCGCGGATTGTGAGGTTGTGATCAGTGGCACCGTTCGATTTGAATGGGTGGCACCGAAACGATTTTTCAGTTGGTCGCCCAGTAGCGGGTGTCGCCGCTTTCGAAGCCGTCACTCATGAGCGCATCGGGGTCGCAGACCAAGGATGCAATGCCCCAGGATGGCATGCTGCCTGCGGTCTTGAAACCGCCGCCTGCCATGAGAGACGATCTCCAAGGCAGCAGATCAGAGGGCAAGGGACTGCCAGGTATCGGTACCCAGGTCGCGCCGTCCCACCAGACCATGTTGTCTGTCGTGCCGGTGTACGTTCCAGCTACCAAGTGCCCGTCAAAAACCGTCAGGGAGTAGGCGTAGGAGGCAAAGCCGCTACCGATCGGTGACCAGCTGGCACCGTCCCATTGAGCAACGTGGTCGGCGAACACGAGGCCCGCCTGTGTGAAGTAACCGCACGCCACCAAGCTGCCCTCAAAGATCTCGAGCGCCGTGACCCGATCGTTCATGCCCGCGCTCATTGGCGACCAGTTAACTCCATCCCACCGTGCGATGTTGTCTGCCGGGTTGCCTCCGGCCTCGTCAAATTGACCGCCAACGATCAGATCGCCATCGTACACAGCCAAAGCATACGGGAGGGCCCACTCGAGACCGAAACCGAGGGCCGACCACGCGGCGCCGTCCCAGCCGGCAATGCGGTTCAGGATATTTACGCCGTTGGCATCGCTATTGAACCAGCCGCTGGCGATGAGATCACCCTCGAAAACGGTCAACGCATACACATCATGGTTGAGCCCACCGTCGAGGTCCGACCAGGTCGTTCCGTCCCAGCGGGCGATGTTTGCGGTGGTCAGAACACCCGCCCGATCAAACCTTCCGCCGGCGATCAGACGACCATCGAAAACGCTAAGAGCATTGACCCAGCCGTCGGCATCGATGCCCCAACCCAGTCCTGACCAGGACGTCCCGTTCCAGCGTGCAATGTTGGACGCTGTGATCCCGCCCACGGAGAGGAACTCGCCGGCGACAAACAGGTTGCCCTGGAACACCTCAATGGCGTTGACGACGCCGTCAACGCCGTTCCCGGTCGGACTGAAAGGCCGCCAGCTGACGTCGTCCCAGCGGGCAACGTGCCCGAGGCTCGTATCTCCAGCGTTGGAAAATGAGCCGGCGGCGAGCAACTCGCCGTCGTATTCACCAAGTGAATAAACCGTGCCGCTGATTCCGCTCGCGCCGAAGACCTCCCAGGCGGCACCGGTCCAACGGGCAACGCTTCCGCCGAAAGCCCCGCCTGCGATCAGTTCCCCTCCTCTCGACTCCAGGGAATAGACCCTATGGGAAAGATCGCTCCCCATCGGGGACCAACTCGACCCGTTCCATCGTTGGACGTTGCCTGCGGTGAGGAATCCCCCAACGATCAGATCACCGTCCCACGTTGTCAGGCACGACACTCGTTGCGAGCTGGTCGGAAAACCGCCACCGACTTCCCACCACTCTATTCCATCCCAACGTGCTACCCTTCGTGCCGTCCGCCCACTAGCCTGGGTGAAGTCACCGCCGGCGATCAGATCGCCATCAAAAACGGTAAAAGTTGTGACGGTGCTGTTGGGTTCACTGGCAAAGGCGGACCAGGAGGTCCCATTCCATCGAGCGACGTGGTGCGCGGATTGGCCACCTGCGTTCTGAAAGTCCCCTCCGACGATCAGATCATCCCCAAACACGTGGAGTGCGAAGGCGGGCTCGTCCAATCCGGCGCCGAGTGCCGACCAGTTCGTCCCGTCCCAACGGGCAACGGACCCCGCCGGCGTCCCTCCGGCTTCTGTAAAACTACCGGCGGCGATGAGCGCACCATCGAACACAGCGAGGTCGAGGACCATATTGTTGACGCCGCTACCCAGGGAATGCCACTCCGAGCCGTCCCAGCGAGCGATGTAGTTCACTTCTTGGTTCCCGACGAATGAAAAATAACCGCCAACGTAAACCGACGGTCCGGTCCCGTCGTCCCACACCACGATGGTCCTGGCCGGATCACTCAGCTCCATCGGGCCAAAACCCGCACCCCAAACACATCCCGTAATGTCCTTGGTGGCGACGACTCCCGACATATTCCCGTGCCGCCAACGTGCGCCCAGGGTTTCACGCTCGATGTCTGTCGGGACTTCCGTGGTGCTCATCCCCGGTGGAATAGTCAAACGAGAAACTACCTCTTCCTCCAGATCGAGTTCTCCATCACCGTTGCGATCTCGCCACAGCGTGACATCGACCGGTTCCTTGCCGGACCAGTTGAGACCGACGGTGATCACCTCGGCCTGGCCGATCCGACCGAGGCAGGTCATGCTCAATATCTCGGTCCTGGTCGGCTCAGCCGAGGCGTGGAAGGAGATCAACAAGGCAACGGCAACGACGATCCAACCTGGTGCAGAAACTGTGAGCCTGGTTCTGTGAGAAGGCGCCTTCCGAAAGCCGAGAGGCGAGGTCCTCGAGCACAACGGATCGGCGTTTCGATGGAGCGTTGTTTGCGGGCCGGCGGGGAGGAGAGAGCGCGATTCAATGGTCATCACCGAAACCTCTTTGCATCTTCTTTTCTCACCCTCCGAGATTAGCACGCCAGAAGGACGGAAAGATCCTTTTCGCCCGCCAACAGTGCCTGGCCCGTCCTCCCAGTCTTTCCGGCGTGGCAATGTGATGCTGCAATGGAAATACTGGGTGCGTGGATCATGCGGAACTTGAGTTAAC
>JAUWTC010000156.1 GCA_030609785.1 Holophagae bacterium | reverse complement strand
GCCGCGGGCGCTGCTGACAACCCGCCCGAAGTCGAGGCCGCATTGGGCCTTGCCAGGCTGCACGACGCCGAGGCATCGGCCAAGACGGCGCAACTGGAACGGGCGCGTGCCAAAGGGCTGATCGCTGGAGACAGTTGGGCTCCGATCCTTGAGCCCTCGGCCATCGACGCCACCCACTACAGCATCCGGCTCTTCCTGGATTTTGACCGCGAGGTCGTTTCGGGATCTGTCGAGGTCGAGTTCACTGCAGTTCAGCCGGATGTGTCGGCGGTTGAACTGGACGCATGGTCCGGGCTGCGAGTGCTCGGCGTCACCCTTCTCGAAGATCCTGCCTATACATTCGACTCCCCTACGGATCTCCATTTCGATCACGAAGACGACATGCTCTCGATCGACCTTCCGCGGACCCTGGCGGAGGACGAAAGCCTCCGCATACTGATCACCTACGGGGGTCGGGCAGGTCACCGGGGAAACGGCATCAATTGGGACTACCACGGCAGCGGCCGGCGAGTGGCGTGGACGATGGCCGAACCCTTCGGGGCACGGGTGTGGTGGCCCTGCAACGACCGCCCCGACGACAAGGCAGTCGTCGATGTTACCGTCTCGGCGCCGTCCGAATACACCGTGGCATCCAACGGTCTGATGGAAAGCACAGTGGACCACGGCGACGGGACGACCACCACCAGTTGGGCCTCTGTCTATCCGGTCGCTCCCTACCTGGTGGTGATGGACGTCGCAGACTACGTTTATTCCGAAGAGACCTATGTTTCGGACCAGGGCACGACCATGCCGGTGGCCCTCTATGCCTTCCCCGAGGTCGCGGACCAGGCGGAAGATGACCTCGCGGTCACACCCCTCATGATCGAGACGATGGCCGAACACTTCGGCGAGTATCCCTTCATCGACGAGAAATACGGCAACTGCACGGCCAATTTCGGCGGTGGCATGGAACACCAGACCCTGACTACGATTTCGGCGGCCGCCATCGGCAGCGACTGGATGCCCTGGCTCAACGTTCACGAACTGGGCCACCAGTGGTGGGGCGATTGGGTCACATGCGCCGACTGGCGTGAGCTGTGGCTCAACGAGGGCTTTGCAACCCTGACCGAGTGGCTGTGGGCAGAACACCTCAGCGAAGGCACGTTGCAGAACTACCTGGCCAATTCCGACAACCTCGGCCTCTTCCTCGGACCGGTCTATGACAACCCCGTTCCCTTTTCGGGAACGGTGTACGACAAGGGTGCCTGGGTGCTTCGGATGTTGCGCCACCGCCTTGGAGACGAGGACTTTTTCGAGGCAATCGCCACCTACCGCGAGGCTCACGCTGGAGAAGCAGCGACATCCGAGGATCTCAAGGCTGCCTTCGAAGCCGTCTCAGATCGTGATCTCGAGCAGTTTTTCCAGCAGTGGGTCTACGGAGAAAATCGACCCCGCTTCCGGTATTCCTGGGAGGCAATCAACGGCCCAGCGATTCGTTTGGTGATCGAACAGATCCAACAGAATGCCGGTTTGTTCGAGATGCCGCTGGACGTGCGGGTGACGACGGCGGCCGGCACGGAAGACCACCAGATCGAGTTGGCAGCTTTGGCTGAACAAACCATCGACATCACCCTCAACGCTACAGCGACCGGAGTCGAATTGGACCCCAACCGATGGAGCCTCTTCTTGTCTGCCCTTTCCGACCAACCGGATCTCGACCTCGGTCCCGGCTATCCCGGACCGTTCGACGCCGGCCAATCGTTTCCGGAGTCACCGGCGGCTCTCACGATTCCAATCACCAATGTCGGCGGCGATTCGTTGGAGATCTACAACTGGGGCTTTGGCTCAGGTGGCTCGGATTTCTCGATCACCGCACCAACACAATTGCCCCTGAGTCTTGCGCCCGGCGCCACTGTCAATCTCGAAATCGCCTTTAGTTCAGGCGGTATGGGCACCCGGGGCAACTGGCTGTGGATCTTCTCAAACGACCCGGACAACTCCGGCTTCACCTACGCCAGAGTTGCGGGCCACGGGGGTGTCTTCCCCTTCGATTTCCTCCAGGCTCCTTCCGTCGTCAATTTCGGGGACGTTCCCGTCCTGGATATCGGAGAGGCTTCTTTTGACTTTTCCAACCTCGGCGGCACCTCCGTAACGCTCTCGGCGACCGTCGAAGGTGAGGCCTTTACGCTGTTGTCGGAAGTGCCTCCGGTACTGGAAGCCGGTACGCGACAGACATTCCTCATTCGGTTTGCACCCGAGGTTGTCGGGGATCATCAGGGTTCTCTGGTCTTTGAAACCGACAGCGCGACGAGGCCGACAGTAGAGATCACCCTCCGTGGAACAGGGACGTCGGCGCCTCACCTCCTCCTGACACCATCGTCTCTGGCTCTCGGACTCGTCGACAATGACACGAAAGAAGCTCTGATCAGGATTTCTAACGACGGCACGGAAGACCTCAACCTTTTGGAATTCGTTTTCGAGGGCCCCTTTGAGCACCCGGAAGGCAGTGGAGGCTCGATTGCCGTTCCCCCTGACGAGTATCGGGATCTCCCTGTCGTGTCGACAGCCGGCCAGACCGGCGCCGTCGAGGGAACCCTGAGGATTCGATCCAACGATTCAACTCTCCCCTGGGCCACCATAGCGCTGAGTGCAGTCTGGGTAGATGAACCAATCCTCGATGAGGACCGGCTGGCCATCCCGGCCTCGGCCAGCACCGCCGGTCTGGGCGGAGCGTGGTGGAGTACCAACCTCGTCCTCCTCAACACCGGCGAGACCGATGCCGCAGCAGACCTGGTTTTCAGCCCCCCTGGGCCCCAAACAAACACCAGCGTCGACCGAACCGTGACGATCCCCGCACGGACGCAACGTACCCTGTCGGACGTTGTTGCAGCACTGGGCCACGAGGGCGCCGGCGGCATGACGGTGACCACCAGCCAGGAGGAGGTCATCCTGACCACCCGGACGGCCGCAGAAGTTCAGGCAGGGACATTCGGCCAGACGATCGGGCCGGTCCGCCGAGGCGATGCGCAGCCCGGCCAAACAACCTCCGTGCTGTCGGGTCTCGCCTCTGGCGACGGTTTTCACACCAATCTCGGGCTCTACAATCTCTCTGACCACCGCATTACCCTGACCTTCGAAGTATTTGCGGCCGACGGCGCACTCCTGGGACAGATCACACTGTCGGCCGCCGCAGGGGCTTTTGCCCAGAAAGTCGCCGCCCTGTCGGATCTTGGGGCAGGAGACATCAGAGGCGCCTGGGCGATGGTTTCATCACCCGAGGCCTCTGACCTCTTCACCTGCTACGCCTCGGTCGTCGACGATCTCTCGCACGATCCGACGTTCATCCCGCCGACCTTCAACAGTCACGGCGCCGGCCATCTGGTGATCCCGACGGTCGCAGCCCAACCGGGGCTTCGCGACACACGTTGGGCGACCGAACTGACGCTGGTCAACCCCTCCGACGTCGGGGTCCAGGCGACGCTGATCTATCACTCAGGCGACGGCTCATCGACTGCCAGCGTCGACCGCCTCATACCCGAGGGCGCCGCGCTGCACGTTGACGATCTCCTTCGCGACCTCTTCGGGATTGAAGGCGCAGGTTGGCTCGAGATCCTGGCATCCCAGAGTCTCGTTGCCGGCTGCCGCATTTTCAATGACGCGACCGACGGCACCTTCGGACAGTTCGTCCCGGCCCTCCCGATGCCCTCCGAGGGACCGGGAAGTGCTCTGATCGTTCCAGGCCTGCGGTCCGACCAAGGCTTCAGGACCAATCTCGGCCTGACCTCGATGTCCGAAATCGATACGACGGTCGAGGTCACGGTGTACTCGGACGATGGTGTCTCCCTGGGCACCGAGAGCGTCCCGCTGCCCGCGAGTGCGTTCGTACAGTTGGTGAAAATACTCGACCGAACGTTTGACTTCGAGGGCTCCGCCTGGGCGGAAATCGGAGCGCTGGACTCCGAGGTCATCTTCACCGCTCACGCTTCGGTGGTCGACGGCTCGACCGGCGATCCTTCGTTCATCCTGGCCCGCACTTCTCACCAGTGATCTACTGTGACACCCGATACACCGTACCCTGCCGTGTCTTTCGCAACTCGCCCTCCTCAACGGACTGTCAAGTACGCCTACGTCGGTCGAGTCACGAAAAACCCAACATGGCACGGCGTCTCGAGCGTCTCGCTACGAAAACCGGTAAGAAGTGCGGGCTAGCATCCGAGCAGTTCATCGACTGACTATGTTTGCCCGGGCCGGGCTTATGGTAGTGGTGGCCGCCGTCCTGGCGTTCCAGGCGGCGGCCGGCACCCCCACGCCGTACGCCACCCAACAGGAGATCGCGCCGGAGCATCAGGTATTGGCCGAACTCGTGGCCGCCGAGTGGCCCGACCTGGAATTTTCCTCTTCGCTGTCAGATGCAGCCCAGGCCATAGCCGAGGCCGTCGGAGGAGACCACAGCCCATCCAGCGCCTCCATCCGACAGGCTTTGCACGACGCTGGGTTGCCGGAAAGCACAGCGGTCGCTGCTACTGTTTCAACAACCGAAGACGGCACGAACGACGTCCTGGACCACCTCGCGGCGGTATTGGACAGCGCCGGGCTCGTCAGCCATGTCGGTCTGGGGCGAGCGCCGGCGTCACGCTCCCCCTTTCGGTGGCAGTGGGCAATTCTCCTGATTGACCGCCGAATCAACCTGCTCGAGGAAGTTCCACCCACACACGATCCGACTACCGCCTTTCCTCTACGATTTGGCCTTCGACCGGGTTGGGACCGCCCCCGAATTCTCGTTCAGCATCCTGGCGGGCGCACTCTCCGCATGACTCCTGCCCCTCGGGCGGCCGGCTGGTTCACCGTCGTCCCGGTCGGTTCCAAGGCTGGGACATTAATCGTACAGATTCTGGCGGAAAACGAGGTTGGGCCCGGTGTCGTTGCCGTCATGCCGATGCGCATCGGGGAGCCCTCTCCCGCGAAGACCGATGGCCCCGACCGCTCTGCTATAGGCGTTCAATCCGGAATCACCGAACCCAGAGCCGCCGCCCTCTTTCTGTGGAAGACCGTCAACGCCGAACGCGTTGACCACGGCCTCAATCGCTTGGAATGGGATCCCCGATTGGCGGATATCGCTACTCAACATTCAAGGGAAATGCTGCAGAGTGACTTCTTCGGTCACCGCTCTCCCAGCCGGGGAGATCTTCGGCAACGGCTGACGACCGCTTCGTACCTCGCTGCCGTCTTCAGGGAGAATCTGGCTTTGGACCAGGACCTGATGTCCGCTCACCTCTCACTGATGGCCAGCCCCGGCCATCGGTTCAACGTCCTGGCCTCAGACGTCACTCACATCGGCATCGGCGTCGTCCGGCAGATATCGTCGGAGGGTCCACCCTTGTGGATCATCACCGAGATATTTGCGCGCAAGATTCCTGAAGCCCAAAGGCCAGAAGAGCACTGATCAGGCCAAAGAAGGGTTTTGAACCGCCAAGACGCAAAGAGCGCTAAGGGGTTAATTTACAACATTTTCCTTTGCGTTTTTCTTTGCGGTCTTCGCGTCTTTGCGGTTCAATTGTGTTTCGTCCCCAAGGGTTCAGCGATCAGCCGGCGCGCATACGTTCCAACTGATCCACCATGACCCGATCGGCCCGGATGCCGTTGACCTGGTTGATCTGCACCAGGGTCGTCGGGCTGGTGAAGTTGACCTCGGTCAGGTGCTCCCCAATGAAGTCCAGACCCAGAAGGTGGAGCCCCAGGGGATTGAGGTCGGCAGCAACCTGGGCGCAGCACTCCAGCTGCCTTTTCGTCGGTTCAAGCCGGGCCGCCGTCGCGCCCTGGTGGAGGTTGGCCAATCGGGAGCCATCAGCCGGGATCCTGAGGACCGAGCCAAGCACCTGGTCACCCAGGGTCAGAATCCTCAGATCACCGCTGTCCTCGATTGCCGGAAGGTAGGCCTGTACGATCACCTCCGGCGCCCATTCGTCCCAGTAGGCCCGAAGGACGGCCGGATCGACATCCGAGGGAACGAACGACACCCCGATGCCGCAGTAGGTATTCTTTGGCTTGCACACCGCCTCCCCATCCTGGGCCCTGACAGCAGCCACAAGCTCGTCAAACGACGAACAGACAACGGTCTGCGCCGAAAACTCCGGATAGCGCATGCCGATCGTGTGCTCGCTCAACTCATAGGTTGCCGGAGGCCGGTTGATCTGCAGAATCGACTCCGGGGCGGCGGTAAAGTGGTGGTGATGCCTGACGAACAATTCATCGACGGGCGGGTCCTTGCGCTGCAGAATCACGTCGTACCGGCCGACATCGGCGGTCCGCAGGTCACCGAGTTCCCAAAAGGGTTCGCGTGAGGCGTCGGCCGACACTATATTTCGTACTGGCAGGCCGGCCAGATAGGCTTCGGTTTCCAGATCGGCGTCGTGCGCGACCAGGTCAAGGTAATCGACAGCAATCCCACGCTCCAGCAGTTCGCGGCTGACG
>JAUWTC010000149.1 GCA_030609785.1 Holophagae bacterium | reverse complement strand
TTGGTCTCTTCGCGGAGCAGCAGCACGGTTTCGCCGCGTGCGGCCCAGTCGACCGCGGCATCGGCGGTGAAGACGATTTTGCCGACGGCGCCGCCGGGTCCGGCGGGCAGACCCTTGGCCAGGATGTCGGCCCGGGCTTCCGCGTCCGGGTCGATGATCGGGTGGAGGAGCTCGTCGAGTTGGGCCGGGGCCACTCGCATCACCGCGGTGCGCTCGTCGATCATGCCTTCCGAGATCATGTCCATCGCCATGTTGAGGGCAGCGGTTCCGGTGCGTTTTCCGGTTCTGGTCTGGAGCATCCAGAGGTGGCCGTCCTGGATGGTGAACTCGATGTCCTGCATGTCGTGGAAATGATCTTCCAACTTGTTTCGGATACCGACGAGTTGCAAGTACGTATCGGGCATCGCCTCCTGGAGGGACGGCAGGTGGCGGTTCTGGTCGTTCTTGGTGTCGTCGTTGAGGGGGTTTGGCGTGCGGATGCCTGCAACGACGTCTTCGCCCTGGGCGTTGACCAGCCATTCGCCATAGAACTTGTTCTCGCCGGTGGCGGGGTTGCGGGTGAAGGCAACGCCGGTTGCCGACGTGTCGCCCATGTTGCCGAAGACCATCGCCTGGACGTTGACGGCCGTGCCCCACTCGCCCGGGATGCCCTCGATGCGGCGGTAGGCGATGGCGCGCTTGCCGTTCCACGAGGCAAAAACCGCACCGATGGCGCCCCAAAGTTGTTCGTGGGCATCGTCGGGGAAGTCGGTTCCGAGGATCGACCGGATTTCTGCCTTGAAGCGATCGACCAGGGCCTTGAGATCCGCTTCACTGAGATCGGCGTCGGAGGCGTAGCCGTTGTTGCGCTTGACCTCTTCGAGCATGCGGTCGAGCCTCTGGCGGATGCCTTGCCCCTCGGTGGGCTCGACACCGGCGGCCTTTTCCATGACGACATCTGCGTACATCATGATCAGGCGACGGTAGGCGTCGTAGACGAAACGCGGGTTGCCGGTCTTGGCGATCAGGCCGGGAATGGTCGCCGAACAGAGGCCGGCATTGAGGATGGTCTCCATCATGCCGGGCATCGACTTGCGCGCGCCGGAACGAATCGAAAGCAACAGCGGGTTGTCGGGGTCGCCGAATATGGCGCCCATGACTTGCTCGACCTTGACCAGCGCCTCTTGGGTTTCCGCCTGGAGGCTCTCCGGATAACTCCGGCCGTGGTCGTAGTAGTAGGTACAGACGTCGGTCGTGATCGTGTAACCCGCCGGTACCGGGATGCCCAGACCGGCCATCTCGGCCAGGTTGGCGCCCTTGCCGCCCAGTTCGTTCTTCATGTCGGTCCGACCGTCGGCCGAGCCGCCGCCGAAGCTGTAGATATACTTGGTGTCGCTCATTATTCTCCTCCGTCGATTTGCAGGATCGAGAGATCGGCCAGGGTCAGGAAGTCCTGCCCCAGCAGTTTCAAAAGGGCGATGCGATTCGCCCGGACTTCTTTGTTGTCGGCCATGACCAGCACCTCGACGAAGAATCGGTCGAGGGTGTCGGCAATGGGGATCATCGCTTCGAAGGCTTCGGTGACCCGGTGTTCGGGCAGGAGGCGTTTGAGCGCGGTGTGGAATTCGAGGATCGCGTCATAAAGCTCCCGCTCTTCCGGGTGCTCGAAGAGGGTGGGATCGACCTCACCCTCGGCCTGGCCGTCGGTGATGTTGCGCACCCGCTTGAAGGCCAGGGCCAGTGCCCGGAAGCTGTCGTTGGACCGGACGGACTCCAGAGCCTTCGCTCGGGCGGTGGTCTCGCAGGGGTCGGCCCACCCTGTGGCCATGACGGCGTCGGCGGTGTCGCCCGACACACTGTCGACATCAGTCAGCCATCGTCTGAGGCGATCAGCAATGAACAGGGTGACGGCACTCCGGACCTCGTCGATCTCTTCGGTGGCCTGCCCCGCTACGCCGGAAACGGCTTCGCCGATGATCGCCTCGAGGTCGAGGGTCCAGGCGCTGTCGATGATGATCTTGACGACGGCCTGCGCGGCACGCCTGAGCCCCAGAGGGTCTCGGGAACCCGTCGGTTTTTCGCCGACGGCATAGAGGCCGGCGATGGTGTCCAGGCGATCGGCGACGCCGAGAACCCGGCCCAACGTCGAGGCCGGACTGTCACCTTCAAAACCAACCGGCCTGTAGTGGTCTCGAGAGGCGGTCCACAGCGCTTCGTCGGCGCCCTCCAGCCGAAGGTAGTGCCCGCCCATTACCCCCTGCAATTCTGGAAACTCTCCCACCATGTGGGTGGTGAGATCGGCCTTGACCAGCCGGGCGGCGCGGCAAAGAAGCTCGGTGCTCAGATCGAGGCCGAGTTGCCCGGACAGGGTGACCGCCAAGCGGCCGAGGCGTTCAGCCTTGGCCTCCAGTGATCCGAGGATCCGGTGCCACTCGACCCGCTCCAGATCTGCGATCGTGTCTTCCAGGGGCCGTTTGCGATCTTCGGAGAAGAAAAACCCGGCGTCGGCCAGGCGCGCGCGGATGACCCATTCGTTGCCCAGACGGATCAGATCCTCAGGGTCGTCCTTGCGATCGATCACCGCGAGGAAATGCGGTTGCAAGGCGCCGTCACCGTCTTCCAGGATCAGACACTTCTGGTGATGGCGGAGGGTCGAAACGACGACCTCCGGCGGAAGGTCGAGGAACTTCCGGTCGAAGGAACCGACGATCAGTCCCGGCCATTCGACCAGTTCGAGGTGCTCCGCAACCAACCGAGGATCCTCGTGGACCCGGCATCCGACGGTCGCCGCCAATTGCTGGGCGGCGGTTTCAAGGGTCTGTCGCCTTTGGGCAGGGTCAATCATGACTGAGTGCCGTGCCATGGTCTCGGCGTACGTATCGGCGTGAGCGATGTCGATCGGCTGTGGACTGTGGACCCTGTGGCCGACGGTCGCGCGGCCACTGGTGATACCGAAGGCCCCGAAGGGAACCACTTCGTCGTCAAGCAGGGCGACGATGCCGTGGACCGGACGAACGAAGAGAAAACTGCCGAGTCCCCAGCGCATCATTTTGGGAAAGCGGAGGGCTGAGAGAATGGTCGGGGTGATCTCCACCAGGATCTCGGAGGTGGTTCGGCCCATATGATTGACGGTCGCCGCCAGATATTGACCCTTTTCGGTTTCCAGCCGGCCCAGTTGTTCGAACGGCAGACCGGCTTTGGCCGCAAATCCCAGCCCGGCTTTTGTCGGGGTACCGTCTTCGGCCACCGCAATTCTCACCGGTGGTCCGGTCATCTCCTCGACGCGGTCGGCCTGCCTTTGGGGAAGGTTGGTGATCGTGACGATCAGCCGTCGCGGCGTTGACAGAACAGCCGTCAGAAAATCGGTAAATCCCGCTTCACCAAGGTGCTTGGCGAACAGATCCTGCAGCTGACGGCGGGCGCCCGGGAGGGCGTTTGCCGGAATCTCTTCGGTCCGAATTTCAAGAACGAAGGAGGCCATCACCCAACCTCCTTCTTGAGTGCATTGCCGAGTGGCCATCCCATCGCCTCGCGCTGGTCCGCATAGGCCTTGGCCGCGCCGACGGCATTGGCCCGAACCCGGCCGATCAGGCCGACCCGTTCCGTCACCGATACCGCGCCACGCGCGTCGAGCAGATTGAAGAGGTGCGATGTCTTCAGAGTGGCCTCGAGGGCCGGCACCACCAGCGGGGGATCGTGCTCGAGACACCGCCCGGCCTCGCGTTCCCAGTCTTCGAAGTGGCGGCGCAGCATATCGACGTCGGCAACCTCAAAACCGTAGGTCGAGGCCTCGCGCTCGTCCATCAGACGGATGTGCCCGTAGGGAACGCCGGCGCCCCACTCGATGTCGTAGATCGAGTCCTTGCGCTGCAGGAACATTGAGATTCGCTCGAGGCCGTAGGTCAGTTCCGCCGTCATCGGCGCCAGGTCGATGCCACCTGCCTGCTGGAAGTAGGTGAACTGGGTGATCTCCATGCCGTCGAGCAGAACCTGCCATCCGACGCCCCAGGCGCCGAGAGTGGGGGACTCCCAGTTGTCTTCTTCGAAGCGGATGTCATGCACCGACGGGTCGATGCCCATGGCCTCGAGACTCTTGAGGTAGAGGCCCTGGATGTCGTCGGGAGAAGGTTTTAGAATGACCTGCATCTGCAGGTGTCGGCCCAGTCGGAAGGGGTTTTCGCCGTAGCGGGCGTCGGCGGGGCGCCTTGAGGGCTGCACGTAGGCAACGCGGTAGGGCTCTGGACCCAACACACGAAGAAAGCTCTCGGGGTGCATGGTGCCCGCTCCGACCTCGGTGTCGCAGGGCTGCTGAACGATGCAGCCGCAGTCGGCCCAGTAACGGCTCAGGTTGAGGATCAGTGTCTGGAGGTCCACGGACCAGCCTCCTTTAAATCGAGCGCGCAGGATAGCATGGGGAAACACCAGTTTCATTGAGGACGGGGGCGGTCGTTCGCCAATAGGAAACTCAGTCAGGGACGCGGTAGAAAACGAAACTAGAAACTGGAAACTGAATAAACCCTCCTGTTGTGCTGTCCGATACTTCACGGGACTGAAGGCAGTTGTCAAAATGCGCCAGAGGTAAAACCTGGGATCCTGAAGGTAACATTCGTGCATGGAGGTTCAGAAAAACTGGTAGACCTTGTCGATAATTTAGGGCAAAACGGGGTCCAGTTTCCAGTTTCGAGTTTCAAGTTTCAGGCCATTTGGTCCTGAAACTACATAATAAGGCACAATAACGCACAAAACTACCTACATTCTCCCTCAGATCCGTGTATACTCCGGCGCCACAACGCGCAACAGCGCCACGAGCCGGAGGAACGATGAGCCAGCAACCCAAAAGCAAAAACATCACAAAGATCTCGACCCACGTCACTCGCCAGGATCGGGAGAACATGCTTGGTCAAAAAGGTGTGACCCTGTGGTTCACCGGTCTGTCCGGTTCCGGAAAGAGCACGGTGGCCATCGAGGTCGACCGGGTCCTGACCGAGCGCGGTGTTGCCTGCACCGTGCTCGACGGGGACAACGTCCGCCACGGCCTCAACAGCGATCTGGGCTTTTCCCCTGAAGACCGCAACGAGAACATTCGTCGGATCGGTGAGGTTGCCAAGCTCTTTACCGAGGCTGGGGTGATCAACTTGACTGCGTTCATCTCGCCCTACCGTGAGGACCGCGACCGCAACCGCAAGATCCAGGGCAATGGCGATTTCGTCGAGGTCTTTGTCGACGCGCCGCTGGCCGTCTGCGAAGCGCGCGATACCAAGGGCCTCTACAAGAAAGCCCGTGCGGGTATCATCCCCGAATTCACCGGCATTTCGGCGCCCTACGAAGCGCCGGACAAGGCGGAAATCGTGCTCAATACGGACGGCGAGTCGGTTGAGCAGAGTGCCGCGCAGGTTGTCGCGTATCTGGAAGAGCAGGGCTACGTGAAGCAATAGTCGCCAAAAGGGTGCCTTTTGGCAACTCTTGCAGGGCACGCTTCGCGTGCGGACATATTGAGAGAGAAGGGTGGGTCTTGGGACCCATCCTTTTTTTGGGTTTTTTGGGGGAGCGCGGGGCTCTGTGCCCACGCTGATCCCTCCGGGATCTCATGCCTGCGGCATGGCCGCCCTGACGGTCGGCACGCGATGTCCCTGCCCCGCATGGTGACCTCGGTTCTAACCGGTCTTCAACGACGGATCCTCGAGCGCGGGGCAGTGGAGGTCGCGGCGTGCCGTCAGGTCTTTGATCAGAGCCTTTCGGAGGTCTCCGTCCTCGGATGCCGCCATCACACCGGCTTTGTAGTCCTGAATTTCCATCAACTCGAGACGGGCTCGAACGGTTTTGAAGAGTTTCGGCCACCGACTTTCACCCGGGACCTGGATGTGATGGAGCCCCCCGGAGTACACCATCAGGATTCTTCCGCTGTCCAGAGGCTCAAGAATATCTGCGATCCCTCCCCGAATTGTCATCGGACGCCCGCTGGCGTCGAGACCGTCCGCCCGCTTCATTCGCCCTTCGGGAAGAATGATCACGATCGACTGGTCATCGAGTTTATTGAGCACGCTTTCCCATGTGTGGTCGCGTTGGCGGGTGATGACGACTGGGTGCTTCACCAGAAACCCGAAGAGTATGCCGATCCGGCGCTTCATGGTTTTTTCGGCAATCGGGAGGACGCCGTGACGAGCAAAAATCCAGAAGAGGCGCCAGTCGCCAAAGCCGGCCAAGAGTGGCTCGAAAAGGCTTGTATGGTTAAGAATTACCAGCGCCCGCAGTTTTCCCCAGTCTCGAGCCGGAATGTCGCCCAACCATTCTCCCTCATGCCGGTAGAAGATCCGGCTGAGGATCATGATGCTCGATAACAGCAGAAAGGTAAATATCGATTGAATCATGCGGTGGCTTCCATGACCTTGAAGGAGGATAGCAAACCCAGAGAATCCTGAGCCGGAACGAAACGGGCAGTCGTAAACCCGAGCCCGAACTCGGGAAACACTCCGGAGTGCGAACTCCGGCTAACCCTCCAACTGAAGTCCATTGTGTAACCTCGGCTTGGCAGTTTCCAGTGTCCAGTTTCGGATCCGAAACTCTCACCAATCCACTGTCACGCCGCCATACACACTGCGGGTTGCTGCGGGGATCCAGGTCGGCTCCGGGCCCCAGACGTATCCGAATGTGGTGTAGAGGTCGTCGAGAACATTGTTGACGCGGAGATCAATGACGATGCTCC
>JAUWTC010000223.1 GCA_030609785.1 Holophagae bacterium | reverse complement strand
AATCAATTGAAGATCACTTTCACATGGGTACTGGCCATGGTTCTGGCGGCCCTGAGCATCGGCTGCTCCACCACAACAACAGTCGACAGCGACTACGACCACGACGTCGACTTTACGAAATACAAGACCTTCGGGTGGTATGACCACTCCGAGAGTAAATACAAGCCCGAGCGCGCCAGTCAGATTGTCGATACCAGAATCCACCGGGCGGTCGCTTCGGAACTCTTGAAGAAAGGCTTCACCGAGGCTACGCCGGATCAGGCCGACATACTGATCACGTACTACGGCTCGAGCGAGGAGAAGGTCGAGGTCTACAATTCCGGATACGGCTACGGTTACGGCGGCTGGGGCGGCTACTGGGGGATGGGGTACGGTGGATATGGCGGATATGGCGGCATGAGAGCCTACCAATATGAAGTGGGCACTCTGATCATCGACATCATCGACGGCGCCAAGAACGATCTGGTCTGGCGGGGAATGCTCCAAAAAACCCTTTCGAAGAGCGACAAGTCACAAGAAAAGATCGATGGTCACGTGGCACGGATCCTTCTCTGGTTCCCTCCCCTGGTCATCGCCAATGAGTGATTCTTTGAGGTAACAATATTCGTAATCTTGGCCCTGACGGGTTGATTGAATAAAGGAGAAAACGATGAAAAGAACGGCAATTCTCACAGTACTGGTCCTGATCCTGGTGATCGGCTCGCCACTTGCAGCCATTGCCGGCAGCGACGCCCCGGTGGCCACCCGCATCATCGAAAGCGGTAAGCTCCGCGTCGGCATGACCGGAACGCAGCCGCCATACACCGTCGTCTCGAAGACCGGAGAGGTCATCGGCTATGAGGTCGATATCGCCACCCTGCTCGCCGGCGCGATGCAGGTCGAGTTGGAAATCGTTCAAAAGCCCTTTGCCGAGTTGCTTCCCGCCCTCAAAAAGGGCGAAGTCGACGTGGTGATGTCCGGCATGACGATGACCCCGAGGCGCAACCTCCAGGTGGCGTTCGTAGGCCCCTACCAGGTATCGGGAAAATCGATCCTGACAAAATCGAAAACCATTGCTGCCATCGTCGAGGCAGAGGAATTGGATCAATCGAAAGCCCGTATCGTGGCGCTCAAGGATTCGACCAGCCAGGACTTCGTCAAAGAGGTCTGGCCCGACGCTCAGTACACCGCCGTTGACGACTATGAGACCGGCGTCAAAATGGTGATCGAGGACAAAGCCGACGCTCTGGTCGCCGACTACCCGATTTGCGCCCTCTCGATCCTGCGGCACCCTGAGGCCGATCTGGTGACCCTGGACCGTCCACTGACCCTCGAGCCCATCGGCATCGCGATTCCGCCTGGAGACACCGTGTTCCTCAACATGGTGGAAAACTCCCTCGGCGCCCTCGAATTGATCGGTGTGCTCGAAATCCTCGAGGAACAGTGGTTTGACAACGGCGCCTGGCTCGTGGCACTCCCGTAGGAGAGCTATCAGCTGTCAGTTAACGCGCGCCCTTCGGGGCGCGTTTTTTGTCATTGATGAAGCCATCGGTCTAGTTTTGAACCGCCAAGACGCAAAGAGCGCTAAGGGTTTTTATTTTCAATACCTTCTTTGCGTTCCCTTTGCGCCCTTCGCGCTCTTTGCGGTTCAATTGTGTTTGGTCCCTTGCGTCAGCCTTCAAACACGAGCCCTCAGAGGCGCGTGTTTTTCTGTAGACTTACCCCATGGCAAAAGCATCGGCGTTTCTCGGCGTTTCTCGCGGCCCGTTTCTGGTCCTTCCCGTAACCCTGGTCGTCTGCGGCGCAGGCGCTTCGGCGTACCACCGCTCCTTTTCCTGGCCCCACACGTTGCTGGCACTTGTCGGTCTGGTGGCTCTCCACATGGCCGTCAATATTTTCAACGAGGTCAGTGACTTCAAGACGGGCATCGACCTGGAAACAGAGGCGACCCCATTCTCAGGGGGCAGCGGCACCCTTCCTTCCGGTTCGATGACCCCGAGAATCGCCACGATTTTCGCCGTCGTCTGCTCGATCATCGGTGGCGCCGTCGGGGTCTTCTTCCTTGTTGAAATCGGATGGCCGATGGTTCCGCTGGTGATCGCCGGGGCGTTTCTGGTCCTGACCTACACGAATTTGATGGCCCGGATCGGGCTGGGCGAGGTCGCCGCCGGCCTCGGTCTCGGCGCCCTCCCCATTCTCGGTACGGGATTGGTGCAAACCGGCCGTATCGGGAGCGCCGTCGTAGTCGCATCGATACCGGCATTCTTGATGACTTTCAATCTTCTGTTGCTCAACGAGTTTCCGGATGAGGCGGCCGACCGGCACGGAGGCCGACGCAATTTGGTTCTTCTATTCGGACGGACCTGGGCTGCGAGGCTCTACGTCACCGCCGCACTTGCCGTGCCCTTAGTCTTGGCGGTCGGCGTGTGGATGAAGATCTTGCCGGCAACGGCACTGATAGCCGGCGTGCCGACGTTGCTGCTGATGGCCGCCTTCACCTGGGCACTTCGATCACCCGAGACCGATCCGCCGATTCCGGCCCTCGGCGCCAACGTCGTCTGGAATCTGACCACCAATACGATTCTGGGCCTCGCCCTTCTGCTGGCTGCTATCCGCCACTAAGACGTCTCCTTCGGCTTGCGGTAAAATAGCCTCCAGCCCTCGGAGGTAATGCATGAAAATGGCCCGAATCATCGTCCTCTGTGTCGTGTCCCCTCTTCTGGCCTGTGCCAGCGGATCCCAGACCTCCCATCTTTTTCAGAAAAACCCATCGGTCACCATCTCCTCCCAGGAGCTGAGGGTCCGAGTCCGGGGTCTGGCAAGGCCGCTGGCAGGAATTCTCGAGAAAACGGCCGACGAGATCATTGCCCAATCCGAAGACCCCGAGGTGCGGAACAAGATCCTCCGGACCAAGACCGAGGCAATTCCGGCACTTTTCGAGGCCCTGTTTCGGAAAGACCCCGGAGCGGCACTGATCGATGCCACGGCCCTGGTCGAACAATTCCGGCAGGAGTTCACAGACGGCAGCAACATGGCCCTGGACGACGAGGCCAAACAGATCGTCCTGCGAGCGGCAGAAGACATGAAACAACGCCTGCAGTCCGTCTATCTGGCGACCGGTGCTTCTCAAGAAGATATCGATCTATTCTGGATCCAGGTCGAGGAATGGGCCCGGCGGCATCCGATCGAGGGCAGCTTCGCGATCAGGGACTCAACCGCGAACCTGTTGGCCAAATCAAACGCAGCCACCGGCGGTGGCCTGGGAGCCGCAATCTCCAGCGCCCAGGACGATTTGGCGGACTTTGCCGTTCGGGCGGACATCTATGCGGAGCATCTGCCCCGGCAAGGCCGGTGGCAGGCGCAGTTGTTGATTGAAGAGATGATGGCCGAGCGTATCGTGGCACGGGCAGTTGACCAGGTTGGACCGCTCCACATGTCGATCGATAATTTCCCTTTCGACATCGAAGCCGAACGGCAGGCGTTGATCAAGGACCTCCGCCACGAGGGCCTCGTAGTCGGACAGTGGATTCATGCCGAACGGACCGATTCCCTGGCGTTCGTCACTGCGGAACGGCAGGCGATACTGGATCAACTCACCGAGGAGCGGATCGCAATCCTCAAGGCCATTACCGGCGAAAGAGAGGCCTTGGTCGAGGCACTTGATCACCAACGAGCCGCAGCTTTTGAGGATCTCGAGTCGATCGTATCCTCGGCTCTGGTGCAAAGCCGGCAAGACCTGATCGACCATCTTTTCGTCCGGGCGGCTCAACTGCTCGCGGTCGTTCTTCCGCTGTTGCTGATCGGAGGCCTGATCCTTGTCTGGTTCGCCCGAAGGGGCAGGCCGTAGGATGTCCTATAATGACGACCCTTTAAAGCAGTGATTCGTTGTGACGAGAAGGAGTTTCCCATGAGATACGGCAAAGCCATCACAGTTCTGGTTTTCACGATAATTCTGGCTGCGGCAGCACTGACCCAGGCACAGGACGAAGGCGACAAAGACTGGCCGAAGATGGTTGAAGCAATGGGCGCTTCGATCACCATGTACCAGCCTCAGATTGACAGCTGGGAAGGCAACACTTTCGAGGCCCGGGCCGCTGTGTCGGTCGTAGGATCTGCCGGCCAGGCGCCGGTATTCGGCGCCGTTTGGCTTTCGGGGCACTTCACCACCGACAAGGCGGCGAGAACCGTCAGTTTCTATGACGTGACGGTACCCGCAGTGCGATTCCCTGACGCTGGGGAAGAGAAGGAACAGAAACTGATCGATATCCTCGAAGACGAGCTGGACGATTGGGTGTACGAGGTTGACCTCGATATTCTCCTGCCGTCCCTCGAGCTTGCCGACCGGGAGAGTCCCGGCGAGGCCGACCTCAAACATGACGTGCCGAAGATCATTGTCAAGCACCAACCTGCGGTTCTGATCCTGATCGACGGCGAGCCCAAGCTGCAGGAGATCAAAGATTCCAAGCTGGAACGTGTGGTCAATACTCCGTACGTCATCATCAAGGACGGCAGGGATTTCTTCCTGGCTTCCGACACCCAGTGGTTCACCGCCTCCGACGTCATGGGGCCCTGGAAGGCCACCGAAAAACTACCGAAGGAGATCGCCAAGATCGACTCCCAGATGAAAGAGCAGGCGAAAGATCAGCCGCAGCCCGACGACTCCCAGGGTGGAGACTCACGGACACCCGAACTCGTCGTCTCGACAGTGCCGGCTGAACTGGTCTTCATCGACGGCGAAACCACGATGGAACCCATTGCGGGTAACGACATCCTCGAGGTCAGCAACACCGATTCCGACGTCATTTTCGACATTGGCACACAGAAATTCTATGTCCTGCTGTCGGGTCGATGGTTCCAGTCATCGGACCTCGATAAGGGTCCGTGGCAGTGGGTCGCCAACGACGAGGTGCCGCTCTCATTCTCCGACATTCCGTCAGACTCCGACGTCGGCTATCTGAGAGCCAGCGTCGCCGGAACTGATGAAAGCAAGGATGCCATGCTCGAGCAGAGTATCCCCCAGACTGCCGGCGTCAAACGCGGCAATGCCGAGTCCAAAGTTGAATACGACGGCCAACCGAAGTTCGAAGCGGTCGAAACCACCACAATGCAGTACGCCGTCAACACCTCGTCGTCGGTCATTCTTGCCGAAGGTGCCTACTACTGGTGTGAGCAGGGGGTCTGGTATGTCTCCAACGCCGCTACCGGTCCGTGGGTCGTCTGCGAGGACGTTCCCGACGTCATTTACACCATCCCACCCTCAAACCCCCATTACAACATCACTTACGTCAAGGTCTACCAGTCGACGCCCGAGGTCGTCTATGTCGGCTACACCCCGGGCTACACCGGCTCGTATGTGTCCAATAGCTGTGTGGTTT
>JAUWTC010000354.1 GCA_030609785.1 Holophagae bacterium | reverse complement strand
GCCGGAGAAGGCAATTCGCTGGCGTCCTACATTCACATGGGCGGTCGGATGGGCGTTGTCGTCGAGGGCACCGGTGCAGTGAGCGAAGAGGCTCTCCACGATGTTGCTTTGCACATTGCCGCGAGCGCCCCGCGCTTTGTTGCTCGCGAGGAAGTCACCGAGGATCTTCTGGCGACCGAGAGGGAAATTGCCATGAGGCAGGCGGTCGAGCAGGGGAAACCCGAGCATATCGCCGAGAAGATGGTCTCCGGGAAGATGGAGAAGTTCTTCGTGCAAGAGGTCCTGCTGGCTCAAGCTTTCGCCAAGGATTCTTCGGTGTCGGTTGGTGAGTTCTTGAAGAATACCTGTGGGCCGGACGCGACAATCGTTTCCTTCGTCCGCTACCAACTGGGTGAGGGCGCCTGAGGGGCTCGCATCCGATTGAAATCAACACCCGCCGTTCCGGCGGGTGTTTTTTTTGCTGTATCATCGGTGACATTGCGGGAGGGATCTGAAGTGGAGTGTGTTCAATGACAGAGGCGGCTGCCAAGTACAAGAGAATTCTGGTCAAACTCTCCGGTGAGGCCCTGATGGGAGATCAGGCCTTCGGTATCGCTCCTGAGGTGGTCAAGACCATCGCCGAAGAATTGGCGGCAGTTCATGCCCTCGGGGTGCAGATGGCGCTGGTTGTCGGGGGCGGCAACATCATTCGGGGGGTCTCGGCCCAGGAACAGGGCATCGACCGGGTTACCGGCGACCACATGGGGATGTTGGCGACGATTATCAACGCCCTGGCCTTGTCGTCGGCCCTGGAACAGTGCGGGATTGAGACCCGTGTCCAGACGGCGATATCACTGCAGGAGGTTGCGGAGCCCTTCATCCGCAGGCGGGCGGTCCGGCACCTCGAAAAGGGTCGGATTGTTCTCTTTGGTGGGGGAACGGGGAATCCGTTTTTTACCACTGATACTGCAGCTGCTCTGAGGGCCAACGAGATTCAGGCGGATGTGCTGTTCAAGGCCACCAAGGTCGACGGCGTGTTCACGGCCGATCCGGTGAAGGACCCCGAGGCCCGCCTGCTGACCCGATTGACCTACATTGATGTCCTCAGAAAGAGCTTGAAAGTAATGGATGCGGCAGCCATTTCCCTGTGTATGGAGAATAGGATTCCGATCCAGATCTTCAACATCCGGAAAGCTGGTATTCTCAAAGATGTGGTCATGGGAGCCGAGGTGGGATCTCTCATTGGGCCGGAGGAGGACGTATGAGTGAAGAGTTGAGAGCTATCGAAGCAGATGTTGAGGGTCGGATGGTCGGCGCCTTGAATGTGTTCAGGGAGGATCTGTCGAAACTCCGAACCGGGCGGGCCACCTTGGGCCTTCTTGACGGAGTCAGTGTCGATTATTACGGAAGCCCGACCCCACTGAACCAGGTGGCGTCCCTGTCGGTTCCCGATTCGAGTACGATCCAGATCGCACCTTGGGAACCCAAGGTCTTGGCTGATGTGGAAAAGGCGATCCTCAAGTCCAACCTCGGTCTGACGCCCAACAACGACGGCAAGGTCATTCGGTTGAACATTCCACAGTTGACCGAAGAGCGCCGTAAGGAGTTGGTCAAGATCGCCCATGACACGGGAGAGGGCGCCCGGAATGCCGTCCGGCAGGTCCGACGGGACGGCAATGAGTCGGTAAAAAAACTGGAAAAAGCCAAAGAGGTTTCCGAGGATCAGATGCACGATGGCCTCGAGGCAATTCAGAAGCTGACCGACACCTATATCGGCAAGATCGATGAGGTTCTCCAGGTCAAAGAGAAGGAAGTCATGGAGGTTTGAGGGGAGCTGTCAGCTGAGGTGCCTGCAGGAATCAGTAATAGCCACAAAAAGGCACAAAGAGGCACAAAAAGAGAAGCCAAAAGAGGTTGTTGGAACTGTGCCTGGGAGCGCGGGGCTCCTGCCCCGCATTGTGACGGTCGGAATTTTGCTAGAGGCAAGGCTATCAGCCCCAGTGGCGTACCTTGAGTTTCCGACTTTTTCGGTGAGTCGTGTGGAGTTTGAGTGACCGACAAGTCCAATATCGGTATCGTCTGTGTGGCAGGGGGTAGTGGAGAGCGATTCGGCGGCGACAAGCTGGCCGCGCCACTTGGAACCACAACTGTACTCGAGTGCTCCCTGTTCGCCCTTCGCCAGGCTTTTCCGTCGGCGCCCATGTCGGTGGTGGTCCCGGGCGATCGAATGCCCTTCTGGCTGGAACGGTTGGGGACCGAATGGGATGGCCTCCGTTATGTCGAGGGGGGCGAACGCCGACAAGATAGCGTCCGGCGAGGCGTTGAGGCGGTCGCAGATCCCGGGGTCGAGATCGTGGCAGTTCACGACGGCGCCAGACCTTTGGTACATCCTTCGGACATTCGGGCCGCCGTCGAGGGGATCGGGAGCGCCGATGGATGCATCCTCGGTCAACCGGCTGCTGACACGGTCAAACGAGTCGACGTCCGGGGAGAGGTCCTGGAGACCCTTCCCCGACAGGCCATCCTTTTGGCTCAGACGCCCCAGGTCTTCCGGCTTGAGGCCCTGCGCCGGGCCTGGGATGTGGGCGATTTCAAGAGTGAGTGGACCGATGAAGCGGCCCTCCTGGAGAGCCTTGGCATGACCGTAGTCACCGTGGCCGCCAAGTATCCCAATCCAAAATTGACGACTGAGGGTGATCTTGTGCTCCTTCGGGCAATGGAGGCATGCCGCCAATGACAATCATTCGAGTAGGCCAGGGATTCGACGTCCACCGTATTCGGTCCGGCCGACCCTTGGTTCTGTGTGGAGAAATCTTGCCATCGGAGATCGGCCTCGAAGGCCACTCCGACGCGGATGTCGTTTTGCATGCGACCACGGATGCGATTCTTGGGGCGGCGGGGGCTGGTGACATCGGCCAGCATTTCCCGCCTTCGGACCCTCAGTGGAAGGATGCTGACTCCAAGGTGTTTTTGGATCACGCTCTCCAGTTGGCCGAAGCGCGGGACCTGAGGCCGGTCAACTGTGACGTTACCCTGGTGGGTGAACGGCCGCAAATCGGACCGCATCGTGACCGGTTGAGGTTCGCCCTGGCCGCCCTGTTGCACCTCGAGCCCGAGGACGTCAATATCAAGGCGACGACCACCGAGGGATTGGGGTGGACCGGACGGGGAGAGGGCTTGGCCTGCATGGTCATCATCCTGATGGCGGGGGACGGCTGATGAATGAAGCGGATTGGGTTGTCGGCTTTCATGCGGTTCTTGGTCTCCTGGAGAGCGGCCAGGCGGTTGAGGTGGTGTGGGTTCAGGACGGACGCCGGGACGGTCGGGTCCGGGCGATCGTGTCGAAGGCCAGGACGAGGGGGGTGGATGTCCGCTTCGTGCCCTCAGGGAAACTCCGGGAGGTCGCCGGATCGGTTGCTCACAACGGTTGCGCCGCCAGGAGCGGGCCGGTGCTGCTGCGAGAGATTGACGACTGCATTGCTCCCGAAGGCAGGCCCGGGAAGCTTCTTCTCCTGGATGACGTCGCCGATCCCCACAATCTGGGAGCGGCCATTCGTTCGGCCGCCGCCTTCGGGGTCGATGGCTTGATCATCGCAGGGCCTTCGGCGCCGCCGCTTGGCGGGGCTGCGGCCAAGGCAGCTGCCGGGCATATCCACAATGTTCCTCTGGTCCGGGCGAAGGTCGCCGCTGACGTCCTCGTTCGACTGGCCGGTGAGGGCTACTGGGTGTTCGGCGCCGATTCGAATGGCGAAAACCTCGACAGCGTCAAGGTCCCCGATCGTTGGGTGTTGTGCGTTGGGTCCGAAGAACGAGGGCTCCGGGCCAAGACCCGTCATCGGGTTGACGAATGGGTCTCCATACCGATGGAACCCCAAGTGGAAAGCCTCAATGTGTCCGTAGCGACGGGTGT
>JAUWTC010000076.1 GCA_030609785.1 Holophagae bacterium | reverse complement strand
AATGAGGGCGTCAGGTGGGGCGTAGCCAAGGCCATCGGCACCAGAAAGATGCCGACCGCAAGAAAAACACGGCCGCGTTTCACCCAACTGGCGGCTGCAGGCACCCAGGCCAAGAGCAAAGCCGCCAGACAGAGATCGACGGCGTGGCGTTCGATGATGAGATGCAGCGGCTCGACCGCCGCCCGAGAGACAATCAAACCTGCCGCCAGGAGCATCCACGGCGGCCACGCATCAGTCCTCCTCCAGAGCCCCGACACCAACTGCAACAGTGCGACCGCAGCGGCCGTCAGCCAAAACCAGCGTTCGGCCTCGAGGTCTCGGGGTGCGGTCGGCTTCGAAGGACCCGAGGCCGCCAGGCGAACAACCACCTTCTCTGCGAGACCCGACCGCCTTTGCATGACCGGGACCACACCCTCGGGGACGTCCAGAACAATGCGGTCGGCCCGCCGCCAAGCGCGGCCCGGCCGCCACACCCCCAGGCTCGATACCCCATTGCCCTCGTTCACCTGAGAACCGGTGACACCTGCTCTGCCATCAGATCCACGGTGCATCCTCAAGGCCGTTTTCTTCGACCCGATGAAGATCGTAGCGACCTTGGCGCCCTCCCGAACCCGCTCGAGATTGTCGACGACGACATCTATGACGTAGGGGGAACCGTTGCCCGCCCGCAGCGGAGTTTCCACACCATTCTGATCAAGCCGCAACCCGCCCCCCTCGGGCGTCGAAGCCAGGGGTGGTCCGATTATCAGACAGGCCAATACCATGCATGCTCCGGCCGTCGCCGGAGGTAACCTGATGGTTGCCGCCAGAATGACGATGAAGATGGCCCCACCGATCCAATTGAGCCCGGGCAAGATCTCGCACAGGGCAGGCAGACCCCAAGCACCAAGCGATACGACAACCAAGGCGACAGCGCCAAGCCCCGGATACCAGCCGGCAAGAACCCGAAGGGATCGGTCGGCCTTTGCCTTCTCCCCAACCTGGAAGGCTCGCCTCAATACCCAAAAAAGCACGAGGCAGATCCCGATCAGGAGCAAGGCCACAGTCGGCCCTGAGTGCATCGTCACCACAAGGGTCACGAAAACCGCGATCAGTCCCAAGGGGGGGCTCAGCGCCGCCAAAACCCCCGGAACAACCACCGAGGCGACAATCGCTGCGCCGACCCCGATCCATCCAGCAGAAAGAGCTTCGAATCCAACGACCATCCGAACTGCCACACCAAAAAACGCAGTCAGCACGACCTGTCCCGATCGACCGGGCACCCGCCGAACGGCGGCCGACCAAGCCCCCCAGGCAGCCAGGAACACCAAAGGGGCCACCATCATCTGCCGCATCACCGCCGAGGGAACCATTGTCACGACGACGGCGGCCGGTAGGAGAAGCGCTTCGGCCGCCCTACGCCGCCACCCGCCGGGCGCCAGCCAGCCCGATGGCCCAAAGGCTGCCAAAACGGCAAGAGCAATCCACCAGGCCTCGGCCGTGCCCAATCGTCCCAGGACCGCCATAGCTCCCACCAGGAGCACAAATGCTCCCGGCGTCGCCCAGGCAGCCCAACGTGATGCCGTCATGGTCAGGAAGTATAGGGGAGCCATCAGCTCTCAGCTATCAGCTCTCAGCTCTCAGCCGGCAGCCAAGAAATCCGCCCCACAAACAAACACAGAAACACAGTTTCTCGCAAAGAAGGGAAAGGTGACGTTTATTGACAAGGCGTTTGCTGTTGAATCTCATATCGCACATGTCAAGTCGGCCTCAACCCTGGGCCTCTCTCCTATTTCCGTTTTCACTTTTCTTATCTTGGCGTTCTTCGCGTCTTTGCGGTTCATTTCTCTTCTTGTCCTGCCTCCCTGCTTCCCAGCCTCCCAGCGGCGTCTTATGGCGCCGCCTCCCGGACTATGACACCATGCCGGGCGTGATTGAGACAGCAGGTTTCGACGTGGTGATCGTCACCTTCAACGACGCGGAAACCCTTCCGGCGTGCCTGGCTGCAGTCAAGGCTCTCAATCCCCCGCCATCTCGGCTGGTCGTCGTCGACAATGCCTCATCAGACGACTCGGCCGACATCGCCCGGCACGCCGGCGCCGAGGTCCTGGCCCTGGAGGAGAACACCGGCTTTGCAGGCGGTATGAATCGCGGCATTGAGACAACAGACGCCTCGTGGGTTCTCCTGCTCAATCCTGACTGTGCGCCTCGGCAGAATTTTGTCACCGAGATGCTCCGAGCGATCAACGGCCGATCCCAGGCCGATAGGGTCGGGTCGGCCACCGGCCTTCTGATACGGGCCCGGGGCGCGGAGCTTATGCCGACCGACACCGTCGATGCCGCCGGCATAATCGTCACGCCCTCCGGCCGTCACTTCGACCGCGGGGCGGGCCGGCCTGTCGAGGCAGCACCCCAAGAACCGGCCTGGGTCTTCGGCGGGACCGGCGCTGCCACCCTTTTCCGGAGGGAGGCGCTCGACGACGTCGTCTACCCTGACGGCCAGGTCTTCCCCGAATCATTCTTCTGTTACCGGGAAGACGCCGAACTGGCTTGGCGCTTCCAACACCGGGGCTGGCGCTGCCTTTACGTCCCAACCGCCCGGGCCCTTCACCAACGCGGCTTCCGCCCGGAAGGCGGCCGCCGCGGCCAAGCGTGGATCAACCGCCACTCGGTCAAGAACCGTTTCCTGCTGCGCGCCCATTGCGCGGACGTATCCTGGCACCTTCGCTGCTTCCCCTTCTGGCTGATCCGCGACCTTCTGGTTGTCGCAGCCTGCCTGACCGTCGAGACCTCATCCCTGCCCGGACTGATCGAGGCCTGGCGCCAAAGGCACGATGCGGTCTCGAGGCGGCGGTGGGTCCTGTCCCGCGCGACGGCTCCCTCCCGACAGGTCTCACGGTGGTTCCGTAGACATGGCGTGGACAGGGTCGACCAGAAATGAAGATCGCCATCGTGGGAACTCGCGGCGTCCCCGCCTCATACGGCGGGTTCGAGACCTTTGCCGAAGAGCTGGGACGTCGCCTGTCCGACCGCGGGCACGAAGTCTGGGTCTACGGCCGGCCCGGCTTCGTCGACCCAGAACTCCAAACCTACCTCGGCATGAAACTCGTCGTCGTCCCCGCCATTCGGTCCAAACACCTGGAAACCGTGTCCCACACCCTCGTGTCGTCAATCCACGCCCTCCGGCAGGGTTTTGACGTCATCCTGATGTGCAATGCCGCCAACGCGCCCTTTATTCGATTGCTCCAGTTGGGGGGCCTGCCGGTGGCCCTCAACGTCGACGGACTCGAACGCAACCGTCGGAAATGGGGCTGGGCCGGAAGAACCTACTATCGCCTGTGCGAACGGTGGGCAGCCCGTTGGCCCGATGCTGTCGTTACCGATGCCGAGGTCATCAGGCGTTACTACCGCCGTGCCTACTCCGTCGAAAGCACCATGATCGCCTACGGCGCCGATCTTCCCCGCCCCGAGGGCACCGAGATCCTCGAAACTCTGGGTGTCCTCCCGGGCGAGTACGCCCTCTACGTCTCCCGATTCGAGCCCGAGAACAACCCGGACCGGGTAGCTGAGGCGTGGGTTCGGTCGTCCACCGCCCGCCGGTTGGTCATGCTGGGAGGCGCCCCCTACGCCCCGGAACTGACGCAAAGAGTGAACGCCATCGCCGACGACCGCGTGATCCTCCCGGGACCGATTTACGGGGAGGGTTACCGCCAATTGCTCTTCAATTGCCGCCTCTACATTCACGCCACCGAGGTCGGCGGCACCCACCCGGCCCTGATCGAGGCGATGGGTGCGGGCCGCCCGGTCATCGCCTTCGACACCCCCGAAAACAAGGAAGTCATCGGATCGACCGGCCCGGTGTTCAGATTCGAAGGGGCGCGTTCCCTTGATATACTGATCACCAAGGTGCTGGAAGACGACGACCTACTGACGACCCTCGGGCGGGAAGCCGCCGCAAGGGCCGAGGCCCTCTACTCGTGGGAGACTGTCACCGACGCCTACGAGTCGCTGCTGGAGGGACTGTGCTGAAGGAGCGGGCCCGCACGGTCGCCTATTGGGTCTGGATGGCAGACATCCTGTTGACGGCGGCGGCCTTCCTCCTGGCGTGGTTCTTAAGGTCGAACCTGGCGCCGAAACTCCTCCCCGGTCTTTTCCCCACCGAGCTCTATCCTCTCTCCCGCTACCTCGGCCTGCTGGCTCTGATTGTCCCCATCTGGACCGTCCTTCTCTTGACCCGCGAAGCCTATACCTCACGCCGTCTGGTCTCGATGGCAGCCGAAACCTGGCACGTCTTTCAGGTCGTCGCCCTGGGAACCCTCAGTCTGGCCGCAGCAGGGTGGCTGCTTCGGCTGGACTTTTTCTCGCGCCCGTTCCTGGCCCTCTTTGCCGGTCTCAATCTGCTTTTCCTGCTGGCTGAAAAGCTGGCCCTACGCCTGACGGCCCGCTACGTCCGTCGTCGGGGTTTCAACTTCAGAACACTGTTGATCGTCGGCCTTAACGTCCGGTCCGCTGAAGTCGCCTCCATCATCGAGAAACACCCCCACTGGGGCCTGAAGATCCTTGGATTTGTAGCCCCGAACGGGGAATATCCGGCCGAATATGCCGGGCTGCCCGTTCTCGGCGCCGGCGAAGACCTGGAGCGAATCCTCCAGGACGAGGTTGTGGACGAGGTCTTTTTTGTTCTCTCGAGACGCCAGCTGGATGAATTTGAAGATGCCATCCTCCTGTGTTCCGAACTGGGCATCAGGTCCAGGGTTGCCCTGTTCTTTCCCCACCTCAAGGCGCGGGTCCTCTTGGAAGAACTGGAGGGTATTCCGCTTCTGACCTTCACGACCGTGCCGGCATCCCCCTTTCCCCTCTTTCTCAAACGGTTGGGGGACCTCGTCGTCTCATTCGCCGGCCTGGTGGCCCTCAGTCCCCTTCTGGCCCTGATCGCCGTCGTTGTGAAACTGACGTCTCGGGGGCCGGTCCTCTTTGTCCAGGAACGCTGCGGTCTCAACGGCCGACGGTTCCGCCTTTTCAAATTTCGGACGATGGTACTGGACGCCGAGAGCAGACGTGCTGAAGTCGATCACCTCAACCAGGTCAACGGACACGCCTTCAAGGCTCCCGACGACCCGCGGATCACCGGCGTCGGCCGCCTGCTGCGACGCTTCTCCCTGGACGAACTGCCCCAGCTGTTCAACATCCTCAAGGGTGACATGTCCCTGGTCGGTCCCAGGCCTCCGATCCCGGATGAGGTCAGCCGGTACCAGCGATGGCAGCGACGCCGTCTGTCGATGAAGCCCGGCTTGACCGGCCTCTGGCAGGTCTCCGGGCGGGCAGACCTGGAGGATTTCGACCGGTGGATCCGCCTGGACCTCAGCTACATCGACCAGTGGTCCCCATGGCTGGATTTCAAGATCCTGCTGAAGACGATCCCAGCCGTTTTATCAGGCCGCGGCGCGGCCTGAGTAGGCTGGGATGCTGGGACGCTAGGAAGCTGGAAGGCTTGGATGCTGTGACGCCAGGGCGCAGGTCACAGCAAAAAGCTATTTCACAAGAGAGTCTGAATGATCTCGGCCTTCGAGATCTCGAGGTGACGGGCGACCTCGCTTAGTCCCTGAGAGGGTTCCCAGCTTGAGTGGCCTGTGAAGAGGTACCGTGACGTGATGTGTGCCGTTGAGGTGTGTCGTCAGCCGAACATGACTCCCTGACTGTCGAGTCCGTTCGTAGCCGTACTTGTTCAGAGCTGTTAGGAGATCGAGGCCGGAAATGTCTCGTGGAATCCGCGGAGTCATACGGCGATGACATGATCCCGAACGAAGTGTAGGCGAACGACTCTTGGTCGATCAGCCTCCTCGAAATGACACAACACGGCATCCCGCACGTTGGCCTCGACCTCCTCAAGGGTGTCCCCCTCGGTGAAGAGGGCCGCACCGAGTGCCTTGGCCGTATAGCCGCCCTCAGGGGCCTCTTCCACAAGTACCACCAATTCCTTGTCCATGAAGTAACTCTAGCATGGGCTTGACAGTAGACAATCCGTATCATATCCACAGGATCCAGGAATCTAAGGAAAACGGTGGGCCAAGGCCTACCCTGCTTTTCCATGCCTTCTTTGCGTTTCCTTCGCGTTCTTGGCGCTCTTTGCGGTTCAATTGCCTACTCGGGCCGTCCTACGGCACGATGCGGGGCTCAAAGCCCCGCGCTCCGCTTCCTGCGTTCCAGCGTCCCAGCTTAATCTACCAGCGATACCCAACCAAAATCGGCAAGTAGTCGGTGGACACGTCGGTCTCGACAGTGTGGTATTTCGCCTCGATGTAGATCAACGAGGATCGACCAACCTCAAAGGTCACTCCGACGCCGATGTTGTATCCGAATTTGGTCGTCGAAATGGAATCGGTGGTCACCGTTCCCGGCACACATCCCGGATAACACCACCAACTGTAGGGGGGACAGATCGGACCGCAAATGACGCCGGGCTCCTTCAAACGGCCCTTGAGGTAGTAGCCGCCGATGCCACCGTTGACGTAAAAGCCGACCGAGCCCTTGAGCCGCGGCGACCAGGTCAGACCGACGGTCAGAGCGGTGATGTCGAGGTCTCCACCGGAGGACTCGAAGGCATCGAGGACCTCTCGCTTGAGATCATGTTGCTCAAAATCCAGACCCATGGATACACCGACCGCCCAATCGGACGGATAGAGAGTCGCCCCGCCGCTGAAGTTCCAGCCGTCCTTGACGATGTCGGCCGCGTCGCCCTGCACAAAACTGTAACCCATTGCCACGTGACCGTACCAGTCCTTCCAGGACTCGGTGAACTGTGCGTCGGCAGTGGCCGGCGCCAGGAGGAGGGAACCCAGGACCAAGATCATCAAGAGACTCTTCAATTTCATATCAAACTCCTTTTTGAATCAGCGGATATTACCTCACCCGTGGGCCGTGTGCCACGATCTCCAACAAGAGCGACCCTCTCTGTTCGGTAGTTGGGGTGGTCGGTGGGCTCAGCGGCTTTGCTCCCGGCCCACGGTGACCGTTGCGGGGCAGTGCCCGCACAGCATCCTTCGGATGCGGAACCTGACGGTTCCACCGGCCTTTGGCCGGCGTGCCGGTTCCTACCCCGCGCTCCACAAAGGCGCCCCCCAAGCCACATCACTGCAGCCTCAAAAGCCCCTGGCTCGCCAACGTCCGCACGAAGAGGTCGAGCCGGGCCACCAGACGTTCACGGTCTTCCGGCATCTCCGCCGCCATGGCATCGACAATTGTCCCAAGGGTTATCGCCCCGTCCATCCGGCGCCACGCGGTGCTGCCGATGGGATCGAGTCGAATTCGTTGAGGGCCGGTCCACCACCGGCACCACGCCCCCCAGTACTTCGGTCCCCTTCCCCCCGGCCGCGGGCACTCAACGACGACGACGTCTTCGACCACACACCACTCGGCCGTTCGCTCGGGGGTCAAAGACCCGAGATCCCAGATCTTCCTGGCAACCGGGTCTTCCAACTGCGGGTCGTCCACAACCAACCCGTTGAAACGATTCATGGCAGGACCTACTCCTTCGGAAACCGCAACCTCGACTGCGTCCACCGCCTGCTCCACAACCCTCTCAACCATCGCCCTCTCGGTATCCCGAAAGGGAGACAGTACATACGCCGCCAGGTCGGTCCCGGCATCCGCTCCCCCGACTCCCACCCGCAGCCGCGGATAAGCATCTCCCACAGCTTCGCTGATATCCCGCAACCCATTGTGGGTGCCCGGTCCCCCTCGGGGGCGAAGCCTCATCCGGCCCAATCGGAGATCAACATCGTCAACGACGACCAGAACCTCATGCGGCGTCAGGCCGGAGCGTTCAATCAACGCACTGACAGCTTGACCGGAGCGGTTCATGAACGTCGACGGGCAGGCCAGGACAATAGGACGCCCGCCAATCTCGGCGACAACCTCCCGGTGGGTCGATAAGATACGCCACTCACCGGCGGAGTGATGCCGGGCCAAGGCCTCCACCACGGCAAAGCCGATGTTGTGCCGGCTTCCCCGGTAGTCCTCGCCAGGGTTTCCCAACCCGACGATCAGTTGAATTTCGTGTGTCTCACCCACTTAATGACTCCATCAAAAACCGAAGAAGGTTCGGGCCTCAGGTTACAGGATTCAGGGCCAACCCGGCGGCGCAAGAACCAAGAAGGGTCGAACGAGAAGGTAATTGAACCGCAAGTGGCGCGAAGAACACGAACGGTTACCTATGACTCGACTCGATCAGAAGTGGACAGAGTGGACGATCTGGACAAGGTGGACAGTCCACTGAGTCCACCGGGTCCACAATGTCCACCGTTATCCTCCAGCACCTCGGGATTCGCCAGTTTCCAGTTTCCAGTTTCCAGTATCAGCCCAGTTCCTTCCCCATCGCCACGGCATTGGAACTGCCCCGAGAGTAGCCCTCGAGGTCGATGGTAACGAAGAGAAAACCCGCGGCCTTGATGCCCTCGATGATGGTGGATCGGAGCTCCGGTTCCAGTGCCCGATGCAACTCGTCCGGGGGAAGCTCGATGCGGGCCAGGTCGTCGTGAAAACGGACCCGGTATTGACTGAATCCAAGTGAGGCGATCAGGGCCTCGGCAGTTGCCACCCGGCCGAGTCCGGTGATTGAAACAGGGGTGCCGTT
>JAUWTC010000026.1 GCA_030609785.1 Holophagae bacterium | reverse complement strand
GCCGGTCTCCGCCAGCAGTTGATAGCACTCGTGTTCCAGCAGGACCGAGCGTCCGGCGCCGTGCGCTGAACGAAAGAGATTCTCGATGACTTCGAAATTGATGGGAGCCATGGGGTTCTCCTTTTTATAAGCTATCACCTCTCAGCTCTCAGCTGTCAGCTCTCAGCAAGCAGTCTAGCCTTTTTCGAAACGCCACAAGAAGGGAAGCCACAAAAAGGCACGAAAAAGCACAAAAAGGGGAGAAGAGGCATTTGAGCATTGGCTCTATAGGTTTACTCAGAGATTCCAGTGGTCTCCATTGTATTGCTCTTCGTGCCTCTTTTTCGCTTTCCCTTTGTGTTCTTAGTGTCCTTCGTGGTTCAATTTCTTCCCTCTTTGCGCTTCCTTCGCGGGCTTGGCGTCTTGGCGGTTCAATTGCCTTCTCGTTCGGCCCCTCTTGTGTTCGCGTCAGCTTTCCGCACTGACGTCCGAGCCGCTTTCCAAGATGGTGTCGAGCAAAGCCTCATCATTCCGAAGACGTTCCACCCAGGCCGGGGCCAGGGCGACCGCCATGGTCTCGGGTTTGATCTTGGAACACAGCTTGACGGCCTTGACTGCATCAAGCCCACCATCGACCAGGGCGCGGAAGAAGGCGCCGGCGGCCCTTCCGTACAGGAAGGCCTTGCGGTTGACGGCGACGACCTTCTCGCCCTTGCGCGCAAAAAGCCCTTCGACGTGTTTGAGCAGTTGCTCTTCAGTGAACTCCAAGAGGTTGGAGGCGGCCCCGACTGTGACCATGTTCTGGGATCTGAGGTTGCCGGCGGCCCGGGCCAGATGTCCCGTGTCGACCATCACCATATGGGGGAAGGCCGCGAGGTCCGCAAGCAGCGTATCGATCTCGGGGTAATCCGGGATATTGACGTAGGGGGTGATCGAGGTAACGACCCATCCATCCGGCTTGAGGTAGTGCCAGTAGCGCATGACCTCAAGCGGTTCCACCGCCAGCACCATGTCACACCGGCCCTCGGGAATCACGTCGGAGTGGATTTCAACGTCGGAATAGCGCAGGTTGGACTGCACCGCGCCGCCGCGCTGGGCCATTCCGTGCACTTCGGCCTGTTTGAAGAAAAACCCGGCATCAAGGGCCGCGTTGTCGAAGACGTAGGCGACGGAGAGAATACCCTGACCGCCGACGCCGGCGAGGATGATGTTCTTTTGCATCAGTCTGTCCTCCTCAATGGCCCTTGATCGCTTCAATACAGGTACGGCGGGCGATGATGACGCTGGGCCCCTCGTGGGCCAGTTCCTCCCGCATGATTTTGACGTTCTCGTCGTGGTTCTTTGGCAGCGGCACGATGATGCGGACGTGCTCGGGATCGATGCCGGTGCCATGGACGATGTCGTCCAGGGCGCGGCCGGTCGACATTGAACGCTGGGTCCCGGTCATGGCGACCGTGTCGTTGTCCAGGATCAAGACGTTGAGGTTGACCTCCTGCTGGACGGCGGAGAGCATCGGCGTTATCCCACCATGAGAGAATGTCGAGTCGCCGATAGCAGCCACCGCCGGGCTGTAGCCGGCGTGAGCGGCGCCCGCAGCCATGCCGATGGAAGCGCCCATCGCCACACAGCTGTGAATGGCCTCCAGCGGTGGCAAGGCTGCCAGGGTGTAGCAGCCGATGTCGGAGAAAACCTGCGGGTCCTCGAAGGTGTTGAGGGCCTCGTTGAGGGCCTTGAAACTGTCTGTGTGCGGGCAGCCCTTGCAGAGCGCGGGAGGCCGGAGCGCAATGTCGCCGGTGTGGCTGTGGGCCGTTTCGAGCTTGGGCAGCCCCAGCGCCTCCCGAACCAGGTCGGGATTGAGTTCGCCGGTACGTGGCAAATCACCGGTCATACGGCCCTTGACCTCGGTTCCGATCAGGCCGAAGAGTCCGCGTACGGTGTTTTCCACCAGTGGGTAACCGTCTTCCAGGATCAGGAGTTCATCTACGTGTTCCACCAGAGTCCGGATTTTTTCCGCCGGCATCGGGTACTGCCGGATCGAAAGAATCGACAGATCGTGATCCTCATCGAGGTTTTCCCGGAGGTAGTTCTCCGAAAGGCCGCAGGAGATGACGCCCCGTTTTCCGCGAAGCTCCAATTCGTTGTGGATACTGTTTTCGGCACGCTTGAGCAGTTCCGGCTGCTTATCGGTCAGGTGCGCATATTGAACCCGAGCGTTGCTCGGCAGCAGGGTCCATCTCTTGATCTCTTTGGTGGGATTGAGTGGATTCTGAGGATGGGCCGATTGGGTGGTCACAGCGGAGCGGCTATGGGCGATGCGGGTGATCAGGCGGACCATCACGGGGATCGCCAACTCCTCCGACATTTCGAAGGCCTCGAGCATCATGTCGTAGCTTTCCTGCTGATTTCTGGGTTCGAAGCAGGGAATCAGGGCGAATTGTGCGAAGTACCGGCTGTCCTGTTCGTTCTGGCTGGAATGCATGCCGGGGTCATCCGCCACGGCCAGAACCAGGCCTCCGTTGGTGCCCGTGAGCGCCGAGTTCATGAAGGCGTCGGCGGCAACGTTGAGGCCGACATGCTTCATGCAGACCAGGACGCGTTTGCCCGCCCAGGACATGCCCAGGGCCTCTTCGTAGGCGACCTTCTCGTTGGTCGACCAGAATGCGTGCACATCGCCCTTTTTCTTGGTCCTGCGTTCGATGAACTCGAAGATCTCGGTTGAGGGTGTGCCCGGATAGCCGTAGACCCCACTGATACCGGCGTGGATCGCGCCGAGTCCGATCGCCTCGTCGCCAAGCAGAATTTCTTTTGACATCGCTGCCTCCATGAGTCCGGCCGTCTGTGCCGGACGCTGGGCAGTCTAGCGCAAAATTTTGGGTTTTGGCTCTCGGGTTCTCTCAGGGGAAGGCTGGGGAATGACGCGGTCGCTGTCCCTGCGCCTGTTTCCCAATCCCGGCCTTCTGCCAGGCCCTCCGGACCTGCCAGCGTCGCCCTTTCTACGGGACCGCAGCGGAGTGCAAGACGCAGGGAATCCTCGGTACCGCAGAAAGGGCGAGCGGCGGCCTACTGCCTTCGGCCGAGATTCGATTGCCGCTTGCTCGCCGAGGGGAGCCAGCCACGGCTTTCGTCGGGGCGGCGTCATTGCCGGGAGGTCTGCCCGGTGAAGAAGGCCGTAACTGGCACCCCTGTTGGAGAGGGGCGCTCTCGAATTCGAGCAGACCCGGCACTTCAGGGCCCGCCGTGCCTTTGGCTTGTCCTTACGCCGATGCACTGAGATAATCCCCGGCATGTCGGGAAGACCACGCATCCTCGTGACCAACGATGACGGCTACAGCGCCGAGGGCATCCAGGTGCTGGCGGAGGCTCTGGAGGACGTCGGCGAGGTGTGGGTGGTCGCCCCGGACAGCGAACAGTCGGCCGTCTCGCACGCCTTGACAATGGAACGACCGTTGAGGGTCCGGTCGGTGGGTGAGCGTCGATACGTTGTCGACGGGACACCGACCGATTGCGTCACTCTGGGAATTTCCAAGCTGATGAACGGATCGCCACCGGACGTCGTTGTTTCCGGCATCAATCGCGGCGCCAACATGGGTGTCGACGTTCACTATTCGGGAACCGTATCCGCAGCGTTCGAGGGCGTGATCCTCGGGGCGCCGGCGATTGCCGTCAGTCAGATCGTCGGGGAGGGCATGTCGTGGGATGCCGCCGGCGCCGTCGCTCGGGAACTGACGGACTGGATCCTTGACCACGGGCTACCGAAGGACACCCTGCTCAACGTCAATGTTCCTTTGACTGAGCCGCGGGGTTTGAAATTGACCCGACTGGGTGTGCGGCGCTACACGGAAGGCGTATTGAAGCAGAAGGATCCCCGCGGAAGAACAATTTACTGGATCGGCGGTGGAGAGCCGGTGTGGGAGAGGATTCCGGGTACCGACTTCAACGAGGTCGGAGAGGGGTGGACCTCGGTGACGCCGCTCCACCTGGACATGACCGACACCGCGTTCCTCGAAGAGCTCCAAGCCGCCGAGCCGCCGTGGGTGAGGTTGAACGACCGTGCATGACGGTTGGCAGTTTCAGCGTCAGCAGATGGTCGCCGCCCTTCGGTCCGGCGGCATCAAGGACGAGCGGGTGCTCGAGGCGATGGGCGAGGTGCCCCGGCACCTCTTCCTGCCCGAAGCCTACCGCTCCCAGGCCTATTCGCCCGACAATTCAGTCAATATCGGCGAGGGCCAGACGATTTCCCAGGCCAGGGTTGTCGCGACGATGACCGAGGCGGCTCAGGTTGGTCCGGATGACCGGGTCCTGGAGATCGGAACCGGGTCGGGCTATCAGGCGGCTGTGTTGGCGCGATTGGCTCGGTTTGTCTGTACTGTCGAACGTATTCCGAAACTGGCCCGAAGCGCCAAGCAGCGGTTGGATGCTCTGGGGTTCGAAAACATCAGCGTCAAGGCGATGGACGGTACGCTGGGCTGGAGGGCGCAGGGGCCCTACGCCGTGATCCTGGTGACCGCCGGTGCGCCCGATGTTCCCGAGCCCCTCCTTCAGCAACTGACTGACGGCGGTCGGCTGGTCCTGCCCGTCGGCCCTCGGGATCAGCAGGTACTCAAGGTCGTCGAGAGGCGAGGGGAACGATATATGGCTCGTGATTTGAGAGAGGCCACTTTTGTGCCCCTGATCGGGCGTTTCGGTTGGGAGCTCGAGGAATGACCTGGCTTCACCACTTGAAGGAGGGGATCTTCGGTTGGATGGAAGGCCTGGCGGCCTCCGAACACCCGGGCGTGTGGCTCTTCGTGCTCTCCTTCGCAGAGAGTTCGTTCTTCCCGCTGCCACCGGATATTCTCCTGATCGCCCTCGGCGTGGCGGATCCGGAGATGGCTCTTGTCTATGGTCTGATCTGCACCGTCGCCAGCGTGCTCGGGGGCGGATTGGGTTACGGAATCGGGAAGTGGGGCGGACGGCCGATCCTCTACCGTTTTTTCAACGAGAACAAGATTCATACGGTTGAGAGATTGTATGAACGCTACAACGCGTGGGCCACCGGCATCGCGGGCCTGACGCCGATCCCCTACAAGATTTTCACCATCGGCGGCGGCGCCTTCAAGATCAACTTCAAGATTTTCATGCTTGCCTCTCTGGCATCCCGGGGCCTACGTTTTATGGCCGAAGCAGTAATGCTCTTTTTCTTCGGAGAACGAATTCGGGTCTTTCTTTTCGACTACTTCAATTGGGTTTCCCTGGCCTTTGTCGTGATGCTGGTAGGGGGTTTCTGGGCTGTCCAGCACTTCGGTCATCGAGCCTCTCAGGCGCATGGGTCGGCCGGTGAATGACGAGCCGTCGTCACGCCTCTTTCTGATTCGCGGCCGGGTCCAGGGTGTCGGCTTTCGGCATTTCGTTTGGAGGACGGCCGAAGAACTTGGGATTCGGGGATGGGTTCGTAATAGGGAGGACGGCAGTGTCGAAGTTGCCGCGTGGGGTTCGGAGGTTCAGCTCGACGCCTTGAGCACCGCCCTTGGTCAGGGGCCTCGCTGGTCCCAGGTCGATGCTGTTCTCCGGGAACCGCCGCCGGAATCCGTAGCCCCGGACGGCCGGTTCTCGATCAGGATCTGAGATGCAATGGCTGGGTGAGACGCCCCCCTCCGCCGTTTCCGAACCCTTTCGACTGGTGATTGAGCGGGCCCTCGGCGAAGGTGTCCCGGCGCCGGCGGCCATGGTCTACCTGGACAAGAACGGGCTGTGGCAGGACGCCACGTCTCGGTTGTCCCTGGCCGAGCGCAGGGCCTGCATCGCGGTTGCTCTGGACGATGAGGACCTTGTAGCGGCCGCGAGGTGGTCGATCGGAGGCGGTGTGCTGCTGCCGCCCTCCCTGATATGTGTTTCTGCGGCCTGTCGTGCCGCCGACGAGGCCTCTGCGTTGCCTCTGTGGATCGGTGATCCTGTGGCCGTTTCGGAACTGGGGCGAAGCAGAGACCGCCTGAGCGTAAGCCTGCAGCCTCAAAGGCTGTGGGAAGCCATGGTCGGCCTTCGGGGCTGTCTTGAGGCGCTGACGGCGTTGGCAGTAGCCCTTGAGCAACCCGCGGTCATTGGTCCGGGCCCGGCGCTGACGTTGACCGGATTGAACCGGGCTGAGATCGAGAAGGCCTGGGAATGCCTGGACGGCAGACCTCCGTGGGCAGGTGATGTCGATCTTCTGGTTTTTGGAGAGTTGAATTTTGGGCCGGCCGCCGGGGTCGAAACACCCGGGTTTGAAAGTCGAAAATGGCCGGTCGCTCATTGGCCCTCCGGGAGGATTGTCGCTGAATGGAGCCTCGATCCGTCAGACCTGGCGTGTCCGTGGGGGTTGGAAGCGCCCGAAGGTGAGGCCTTGGCGGCGGAGGCGGTCAGCACACGGAACGACCTCGGACAGACGACAACCGACATCATCCGGGTTGAAGGCATCCCGTCGTCCGATCTCGACCGTGAGGGTTCTCCCGGGGCGGTGGTCGTCGAGGCGCTTGCGCGAGAAGCTGATCGCTCAGGACAGACCCTGTGGATCCCGGGTGTCTCCCAGGGCGCCGGCGCGATTATCCGGCGTTGGGGCCTGAGTGTGTGGGTCGATGGTCCGGTCCTGACTCACTCCCTTTGACATCCACTACCAACTTCCCCGAGTTTTGAGACGATTTTCGAAAGTTGTTCTACTCCACGTAACCCAACGCCCGGAGTCGTTCTTGATCGAGCTGGCCCTTACGGTTTTCGGGTTGTGGTCCGGCTGCTCGAGCCAATTCGTCGAAGCGGCGGTGGAGTTCTCGCCTTAGCTCCTGGACAATCTGCGGGTGCTGGGCTGACACATCGTCTTCCTCCCGCGGGTCGCCGGCCAGATCGTACATTCTGACCACATTCCTGAGCCCTTCGTAGTTGCGCTCGATTTCGACGAGCCTGAAGCCTCGGGCAGAGATCCCGCGGGCGACGCAACGCCTGTCCCAGTCAGTTTGAGTCAATCGTTCCCGTTCCTGATCAGAATCCGGATCTCCGTTTCCCAGGATCAACGGCACCAGGCTGCTTCCGTCCAGGTTGAGCTCTGACCTGATCCCTGCGACCTCGAGAATAGTAGGGAAGAGGTCAATCAGGTTCACCCGAGACTCGACAACACCTCCCTGACGTTGTCCGGGGAGCTTGATAAACAGGGGCACATGAAGCGACTCGCTATGCAGGGACCACCCGTGACTGAATCCACCGTGGTCAAAGAGTTCTTCCCCGTGGTCGGCTGTCACGATGATCAGTGCATCATCGTAGAGCTGGTTTTGGGCCATCAACGCGAAGAACTCGGCGAGTTGGTCTGTGGAATAACGGACAGCGGTGTCGTACTTGTCGGTGAGGCTCTCGAGGTAGGTGTCGCCCACCTGTTCGCGAAGTTCGAGCTGTCCATTGGAGAGGATGCCCTTCATGAGGTCACCGTAATACGTGAACTCTTCACTCGGGGGCCGACCGAGGACCTTTTCGCTTGCCTCTGTCGGCACGCGGTACGGGCCGTGTACATTCATCGAATGCAGGTAGAGGAAGAAAGGCTGCCGGGGTGGGCTTTGGAACCAGTCGGCGGTCCGGCTGATCATTTCCTCCATGTGGGGATAGTCAGCCGCTTTCCCGAGAAACTCATCGAAAGCGTCGAAGCCCTGGTCAAAGTTGAGTTCACGGCGTACACCCGGATTGAATGAGATTGCCGCCGTATTCCAGCCGTTTTGTTGCAAGCTCTCAGCCACGGTCGTGAACTCGGTGGGGAGGGCCGCTCCAAAGGTATTGGTGCGGTGCCGGGCGGTGTTTAAGCCGGTGAACAAGGATGCCACGCTGGGGATGGTCCACGGCGCCTGCGCGCTGCAATCTGCGAACCGGGTTGAGGAAGCGACGAAATCGTCGATGCCGCTCGCGGTGTCGCGGTGGTAGCCGTAGTGATTCAAATGGTCGGCCCGCAGAGCGTCAATCACGACCAGCACAATATTGGGCGGTGGTGGAGGTTCGGCCGAGCACGCAGCGGTGAAGCACAACACGACGAATAACGACAGACGTTTCAAACATGGCGCGAAGGGGGTAGCCAACATCTGCGGGATTATAGCGGAGGGACGAAGAGACCGAATAGGTGTTCCTTGTCTGCTGAGGGTATTGGAGTGGCCGCAAGCCTGTCGTTCGACCTGCTACCGTGTCAGCCTGGATGATGGCTCGATCAGATGCCCGCCTCCGCCGAACTGCAGGACCGGTTGGCCGCCCCCGGCGTCGTGGGTGGGTTCGTTGGGTGACGTATCGTCTGCTGGCTGTTCTGGTCGGCTTGGTGGCGGTAGTCGGTGGAATCGAAGGCGCACTGCGTCTTCTGCCGAGCCTGTTCGGCGGTGATGCTCTGAGCTGGGCCTTTTCAAGGTATGACACCCTGCCAGGAGGCATGTACGTCAAGGAGAGGCGAACCAAAATGCGATTCATGCGGGCTGATTATTCAACCCGCGCCTATTCTCACGGATATTTCTGGCGCCACCAAACCGATAGCCTCGGTTTTCGCAATCCCTCGGACCTGGTGGATCATGGTGTTCTGCTCCTTGGAGATTCCTTCATTTATGGCCACGGGGTGGAGGAGGAGGAAACGGTCGCGCATTTTCTGAGGACCGAGCACGGGGTGGCGGCCTACAACATGGCCAGCCAGGGCCAGTGCCTCTACGAGCATACGGTCTTACTGAACCTCTACCTCAACCAGTTGCGACCTCGAACGGTCGTGCTGTTTTCCTTCCTCAATGATTTTCGAGACCTGGAAAAAAAACGCCAAGGGCGACTGATCGAGAAGATCCCCGAGATCCGGAGTTTTGACTATGACGAGATACGTGCCCGCGTCGACGAACTCAAGTCACGGAAAGAGGCCTGGCCGGTCCGTGCTGCGTTCGAACTGGGTACAGTGCGGCTGGCGACCAAGTGGCTTCACAAGAAGGGCGGTAGCGAATCTCGGGCGCCTGCAAGTTCGCCGAAACCAGATCGAACGACGACGTCGCAGGGAGAGCCCTCGACACGACCAGCCAAGGTTTCGGTTACTGAGCCACACAGCCTCAAGAACGTCCCTCGGTCGGTTGAAGCCGCGACGCCGATGAATGCTGCGGCCTTGCGGGCGCGAGGCCTCTGGCCGGGTCGGGTTGAGGTTCCCATTTTGGATCCGGCTCGGTTTGCTCCGATTGCCCGTTACTATCGCCGTGTAACTGCAGACCTGACCGATCGCTGTCGTCGGCAAGAAATCCGCCTGATTCTCGTCCACCTGTTTGTCCCGAGCGGGGAGCGAGGTGAGGTCCACGCTCAGGCCCAGCGAAAGCTGCGCAGGTTTCTGGCCAGAACTGCCGGCGAGAACGGCATCGAGTTTTTCGATACCCGAGATCTTTTCGAGAATTCAACCTCGAACTTCTTGTCTGAAGACGGTCACTTCAGTGCAGACGGTCATCGGCGGTTGGCCCGGTTTATCGCGGAGGCCATCGGTTTGAACGGGGGGAATCACCAAGTTCACTTCGATGAGCTTGAATCAGCTTCGGCTGCCTCGATTTCAGTGGGAACGGAATGAATGATGACGTTCAAGAACGTCGGCCCCGGGGCCCAATCATGACCGTTTCACGAGGGGTCCTCGCCGGTCTTGTTGCGGTGGTGGTTCCCGCTGTCGTATTCCTGGCGGTCATCGGCAGCGGTTACGACGGCAAGCCGTACCTGCGCGGAGATTGCCCATACTACGTGGCCGCAGCCCGGTCCATTGCCGAAGATGGTGACCTCGACCTCGGGAATCAGCTCTGGCAGCCGTGGCGTGCCCACAACACCAACGTGGCCCTTGATCAGCAAGGGCGACTCGTCCCAAAACACCCGCTGTGGATGTCTCTCGCCGCGCTCCCGTTCCTTCTTGTTTTCGGTGACCAGGGGGCCCTGGTCTTTAACCTGCTCCAGCTCCTCCTGTTGTGCGCCCTGATGTTCGCGCTTGCTCGGCGTGTCGCCGGCCCCTGGCCGTCGGCGGTTGCGATCTGTCTGACGGCGACCCTGTCGTTCCTGCCGCACTTTGCATGGAACTTTTCGCCGGACGTCTTCGCGGCGGTTCTCCTCCTGGGCGCCTTGGTGATCTTGCCGCACGACCGGGCGCCTAGAGGCCCGGCCGAAAATCCCCCGCGAAGCGAAAATCGCCAGGAGGTGCGAGATGTGTCGCCGGAAGGCCGCAGTCGTAGTCACTCTACTTCAAGGACTTATGGCGTCACAGATTGTGCCTCATTCGCGATTTGCAGCCGTGAGAGGGTTTCCGGCCGGGCCTCTTGCATCGGACGGCACATCCTCGCCGGCGTGTTCCTCGGTTTGGCGACAACCGCCAAGCCGTCCTTTGCGCTCGCTGCAATCGCGTTGCCATTGCTCCTCGGGAAGCCCTTACGACGAAGCATCCCTGCTTTCGTGCTTGGGGGCCTGCTTCCGGTCGCCCTGTGGATGGGCCTGAACCAGCACCTCTTCGGCCACCCTCTGGTCACCCCGTACGATCGCATCGTCCACTTCACCGAGGCAGGGATCGAGTTGCACTCGAATCGGGAGGACTTCACTGAACCCCTGTGGCGAGGGGTTCGCGACCAGATCATCCGGCCGGGAAAGGGGCTGCTGCCGACAAGCCCCGTTACGGTCGTGTCCTTCCTGCTGCTGCCGCTGTTGTGGTTCCGAGAACGCCGCTGGGCCGTCTACATCGCCGTGACCTCACTGGCGATTTTCCTCTTTTATTCGACGTATGCGCAGTGGGTCACGTCGCACTGGGGTAACCGTTTCCTGATGCCCCTCGTCGTCCTCGGGGCCCTGCCTCTGGCGGCGGCGTTGGATTGGCGAAGGAACAGGGTGAACGTCCAACGCTCAACGTCCAACGTTCAACTTTGAAGTGCGCGCCCGAGGCCTGACCGGGGTGGGGTGGCACCGGTCGATGCCCAAGGGAAGATGAACGACCATCAACATCGTCGGCCCCGAGCGTTTCCGTGCAAACTAACAGTGAACCCGAACGCGAACTTCGATGTTCGACGTTGAACGTTGGACGTTGAACGTTCACCTGGCCCGGTCATCGGACGGTGCGCGATGTCCCTACCGCACAACAACCAGTGTCATGTTGTCAAGGCTGAGGTACTTCCTTGCGGCGTTCTGGACCTCTTCAGGCGTGACGGCTGCTCTTTCGGTTGATGACACCAGCAGCGGGGATCCTTCGCCTTCGAAGAGCGCCCGGCCGAGGCGGTAAGCACGAGAGGCCGCCGATAGTCCCCGTAGCATTCGGCTGCGGCGATCCCGCGCGGCAAACCGTACAAGTTCCTCGGGGGTCAGGGTTTCTGCGGTGAGATCCTCGATGATCCCTTGCATCAGCTCCGAAACCCGATCCTGGTTCTCCGGCCGGGTGCCGACCCGTGCCGAGAGCAGCAGCTCGTTGCCCGGAAGAGAGCGCACTCCGGCGCCCAAACGGTACGCCAGGCCTTCTTGTTCACGGACCACAGCGACCATGCGATCGGATAAGGCGTTAACAGCGACGAGAAATGCAGCTCTCTCCTCAGGCTTAATTGACAGGCGCCGACCCCAGAGCATCGTCACCTGGGTGGCGTCGCCTTCACCGGCCTCGACCTCAGTGGACTGAGCATTGGGGTAAGGTCCGCGTTTCGGCGTGCTCTCACCTCCGCCAAAGAGATCCTCAACCATTTCGACGGTTTGCTCGACCGGCAGTGGCGAAGCGATCGTCAGAATAATGCGATCGGCTGCGAAGTAGCCGTCCGGCCAGTGGCCCCAGATTTCTTCTGCACGAGCCTCGTCCGCCATTTCTCCTTTGGGCCCGGATACCGGGCGGGCCAGCGGATGGTCGGGCCCCAAAAGCGCGGTGTAGAGCTTGAGGCTCGCCAGCGCGCCGCCTCGATTGCCGGCTGCTCGAGACTGCTGGTGACTGATCGTTGCGGCCTGTAGTCCTTCGGAGTCCCACTGGGGTTGACGGATCATCTCCGCCAGCATTTCCAGGCTCTGTTCGAGGCTCTGTGCCGGTCCTTCCATGCGGGCGTAAGAGAAATCCGGGACGTGGTAGCGATCATCGAAGGGGATCATCGCCGAGTCCGCGGCCTTGAGTTCGATTCCCGCGCGCGCCAGACGGCGTTCGATCTCGCGGCTGCCGCTGACGGAGGTCCCGGCGGGCAGGAGGCGGTGCATGAAGTCGGCGACTCCGGGGAGGTCCTCGGGCTCGCGAAGGCTGCGGTCGGCGACCAGCAGGTGTACGCCGAAGACCTCGCCGCCGGCTTCCGGCAGAATTCCCAGGACAAGTCCGTTGGGCAGCGTCGTCAACCGGCTCCCGAACGGCCCCTCGTCAAAAACGGTCGTCATCTGCATTGACTCGGTTTCTTTCGCCTTCGGCAGGGCTGTCCTCTCGGCAGGTCCCCCCGATCCAATCCAGGCCGCTCGCAGGCGACTGGGCTCATTCGGGAGGACCAGTGCCGCGGTCGCCCGAACGGCGTCGGGCGTC
>JAUWTC010000294.1 GCA_030609785.1 Holophagae bacterium | reverse complement strand
GGTCTCACGTGCCTCAGGTGAACCCTGTGCACGCCGGGGCCGAAGACGCGACTGACGAACCAAGGTCACCAGCGGCGCCTCCGCTGAAGGTTGATACTTGTCGTTCGACCTTGTTGCTCTGGCAGGTTGGGCATGTGATCCCGTTGGAATCGGCGCCGATCTTCTGAAGGCGGGCAAAAGTCCTCGAACAGTCGTGGCAGGTGTATTCGTATATCGGCATGGTTCCTCCGACAATCTATTCGTTGTGTGTGGCGTCGTTCATTTGGCGACGACCGGCCAGAATGGTCTGATGGGCCTGATCCAACCTCAGTTCAAGAGAGTCGCAGATATTCCGGCAGATGGTGAAGACCCCTGTGTCGATGATGTAGTAATAGACGTTGAGTCCTTGACGCCGGCAATCGACCAGGCCGGCACGCTTGAGGATCGAGAGGTGCTTGGAAACGTTGGCCTGGCTACCTCCGACGGTGTTCAGAATGTCAGAGACGCAACGTTCCTCGTGCTGAAGGTTATGCAGTATCTTCAGCCGAGTCGGGTCAGCCATCGCTTTCAAGACATCCGAAATACGGTGTAGGACTTCGTCAGATGCGATCATGGAACTCCTTGTGGCGCCCCTCCGAAGAGGATGACTCTATTGCCAATTGGTAATATAGCAATCAATGTGGGTCGAGTCAAGAGTTAGGCTCTTGGCCAGGAATAGGCAAAGGCACGGAAACGGGCATTTGAACCGCCAAGACGCTAAGAGGGCGAAGGGAAGAAGGCTGGAAGGCTGGGAAGCCGGAATTTGGGTTTTGCAACCGGCAAATCCCATGGCGGCAGGGACGCCCAGGGCCACAATTTACTTATTCTCTTCGCGATGATCTTTGCGGTCTTCGCGTTCTTTGCGGTTCAACTGTGTTTTCGTCCGTTCCGACTCCGCCTGGTTAGGGTTGACCGATGACGGGGTATAGCCCAGAATGGCAGCGGCCTCTTTTTGGGGGCCGAGCAACTCCTCAGCCGGAGTGGCGGAATGGCAGACGCAGAGGACTCAAAATCCTCCGCCCGCAAGGGTGTGCGGGTTCGACTCCCGCCTCCGGCACCATGCTCACCCCTCGGAAAAATTCGGAAAACGACATCAATGCAGCCAGGACAAGAAGAAAAATGAACCGCAGAGACGCGGAGACGCAGAGCCGAATCAAGGCAGAGATCCAGGGGCTGCAGCAGGGCTGGTTGAACGTTGGACGTTGGACGTTCAGGTCCCGCTTTGGTTGCGGCCGAGGGGCCGCGCTGGGTCTTTGCGGTTCAAGATTAGACATGGTTTCATCGGTGCCAGTCAGCCATCCTGGGTAGTCTGCAAAAGGCTGGGCTGAGAGCTTACCGGCGGGCCGGTTCGGCCTCCGTCGGGTTAACCCCCGGTAATTCCGTCCAGCCTCTTTTGGAGGCGTACGGTATCGTCGAGGTCCCTGAACTGCTCGAAATGGATGCCCAGACCCTGGGGCCCGGGGGCCCGAGGGTCTGCGATGCGGGTCACCTCAGCGACCCCCTCGAACGGGCGCGTTTCGCCAGGCAGCGTGAAGCTGAATCCGAGTTGGGAGCCTACGTTGATGGCCTTTCGGGTGATGACGAACATGCCGCTGCCGGAGACGTCATGGGTTTGTGAAACGAAACGATCGGTGCCGCCGCTCTCGATTTCGACGCTGAGCTTGACCAGGACTCTGAGGGATCGCCTGGGTTGGATGCCCAAAAGTGTGCAAAGCATCGCCTCGCGTTCGCCCTGGGGATCGCCGAGGGACAGGACGAGGTCAACGCCATTTTCCAGGAAGGCGCCGGCTTCGCTGACCCGGTCGGAATCTGTGACCAGGGCGATGCCGGCATCACGGCTGGCGCTGGTCGGCGCCTTGACGGCGGCGATGAATTCGCCAGTCTCCATTTGAGTGAACGGGTGGCGGCAGATGACGGCAGAGAATGGGACGATGTTCAACAGTTCGAGGGCAGAACTCGCACTGGGAACGCGATCAACTTCAAAAAGCGCCTGGAGCAACTGTGGTGCGACGTTGTCGTAATCCTGCGGTCCGACTTCGACCACCAAAATGTTGGCCTTCTTCATATCCATGCCCTGAGATTATGCCATATCAGGGATCTCTTTGAGATCGTCGAGTTCTTCTTCTTCGATTCTGGCCCCCTCAGGCTCAGCAAGACCGAAGAGTGCTCTGAGGTCTTCCAGAATCCGGTAGAGGTTGGGGACCAGGATCAGGGTGATTGCGGTCGCGAAGACGATGCCGAAGGCGAGGCTGATCGCCATCGGAATCAGGAACTTGGCCTGCAGGCTGGTTTCCAGAATCATCGGTGTCAGACCGAGGAAGGTCGTCGCTGTGGTCAACATGATCGGCCGGAAACGGCGGGTCCCCGAGGCACGAATTGCCTGGTCGAGGGAGACGCCGTCGGCCCTTTGGCGGTTGATCAGGTCGACCATGATCAGCGAGTCGTTAACCACGACGCCGGTCAGGGCAACCATGCCGAAAAGGGACAGCAGACTGAGGTCGTAGCCCATGATGACGTGACCCAGGATGGCGCCGACGAGACCGAAGGGAATGGCCGACATGACGATCAAGGGCTGCAGGTAGGAGCGGAAGGGGATGGCCAGCAACGCGAAGATCGCCAACTGGGCCACCAGGAAGTTGGTCTTGAGGCTGCCCAGGCTCTCTTGCTGATTTCGTTGCTCACCTTCGAAGTCGAAGACGAGGCCGGGGAAGTCCCGTACCAGGCCGGGGAGAACGGTGGTGCGAAGCTCCCGGTTGATGTCGTTGGCGTTGCCGGCGTCGGCATCGACGTCGGCGGTGACCGTGACCACCCTTCGCCGGTCGACCCGGTCAATGGTCGCGTAGCCTCGCCCTTCGGTCACTCGGGCGACCGTCGTAAACGGGGATTCGGCGCCGCTTGGGAGCCGGATCCGCATGTTCTCGATGTCGGCGAGGCTGCGTCTCTCGGACTCCGGGTATCGCACCATGACACGAACGTCGTCGCGTCCCCGCTGAATGCGTTGGGCTTCTTCGCCGTAAAAGCCGGCCCGGACCTGACGCCCGAGATCGGACAGAGTCAGACCCAGAGTGCGCCCCTCGGTGGTCAGTTCCAGTTTCAGCTCTTTTTTGCCGACGAGGAACGAGTTGTCGACGTCCTTGACGCCGGGGTACTCGGCGACCGCCTGTTCCAGGCTTTCGACGGCCTTGAGCAGGGTGGGGAAGGAGCGGTGGGCCAGTTGCACGCTGATGGCGTCTCCGCCGCTGAAAATGGACGATTGATAGGTCAGTGAGACCGCGCCGGGAACCTCGCCGACTTTTTCCCGCCAGAGGTTGACCAGGGTGTTGGAGGAGACGGTGCGGACGTCGGATCCCAGAAGTTCGACGTTGACCTCGCCGATATTCGAGGACGTGCCGCCGATGCTCTTCTTCGCGGTCGGTCCATGACCGCCCGCCGAGGGTCTTTCACCAACGGTCAGGGAGGTGTGTCGGAGGAGCTTCTCGTCGTTGTCCGGGTCTTGGGTCTCAACCTGGGCCACCACTTCGTGCGCCGCCTTTTCGATGCGCGACAGGATTCGCTCGGTCACTTCAACCGGCGTACCCTGGGGCATCGTCAGGGAGGCCACCATGTTGTCGGCATCGACCTTGGGCATCAGGCTGAATTTGAGGTAGCCGCTGGCCACGATGCCGACGACCATCAAGAGGGTGGCCAGGGCGGTGGCGATGGTCGCGTACCGCCACTCGAGCGTCAGGTCCAACGTTCGTCGGTACGGGCCGTTGATGAATGATTCCAGGAGTCCCTGTGCTTTCAGCTGCACGCGTTCGATGGCGGAGATGACCCCTGAGATCAGGGGCCACCGGCGTTCGCGAGCGCTGAGGTGGGCGGGCAGAATAATGAGGGCTTCGACCAGTGACATCGCCAGGACGGCAATGACGACGATCGGGATCTGTCTCATGACCTTGCCCATCATTCCGGCGACGAACAGCAGGGGAGCGAAGGCGGCGATGGTCGTTATGATCGCAAAGGTCACCGGGACCGCCATTTCCCGAACACCCCGGACGGCCGCCTCGATCGGACGCATGCCTTTTTCCAGATAGCTGTAAATGTTTTCCCCGACCACGATCGCGTCGTCGACGACGATGCCGAGAGAGATGATGAAGGCGAACAGCGAGACCATGTTGATCGATACGTCAAAGTGAGGTGCGAGCCACAACCCTCCCAGGAAGGAGATGGGGATACCCATCGTGGTCCACAGGGCCAAGCGCAAGTTGAGGAAGAGGGCCAGGCAGAGGAAGACCAGCACAAGGCCTAAGCGCGCGTTGCGTAGCAGCAGCCCGATGCGTTGACGCAGAACGATGGAGTCGTCATCCCAGGTTGAGACCGAGATGCCGGCGGGGAGTGTTGGTGCGATCTCCTCCAGGTAGTCCTTGGTGATGCGGGCGATCTGCAGAGCGCCCTCATCGCCGACACGGTAGACCTGAATCAGTGCGGCCGGTTGACCGTCGAAGCGCGAGGCCGTGTCCGAATCCT
>JAUWTC010000093.1 GCA_030609785.1 Holophagae bacterium | reverse complement strand
TTTTCAGCAGACACTTGGAAAACCCTCCGGGTTTCCCACAGCTCCCACAGCCTCGACGACGACGATGAAGACATCAATGATCATCCGATAATCGGACTTGACTTCTTATCGAGGGCTCGGGCTCGGGCTCGGGAATACTCCACGGTGTGCAATCACCGGCAAACCCTCCAACTGCCGCGATTTGTATAACGTCGGTTTGGTCTCTGCTTCGAAATTTCGAAGCAATTCAAGGGTAAGTCGCTGAGCCTATTCAACGAAGCGAGTGACGCGATGGCGATCCCGGCATTGGTCCAGCCAGCGTTCAATCTCGGCGTTGAGTTTCTCTTCTGAAACCAACAGCCGAAGATCCTCGTTGACGTGTGCCAGGGATGGGGGTGTCGTCCCGGCGTCGCGCATCGGTTCGACGATAACCCGCCGATAGGCCTGTTCTACGTCCCTGATTGTGACTGTCACCCTGGGGCGGAGATGCCGCTTGACCCAGGTCTGAACCGCCGCTACCCGGAGGGCCAACGCTTCGACATCTTCCCACTCGAGTCCGTCTGTCGCGAGAGCCTCTCGCAGTCGTACCTCACCGCCCCCGTGGGCGGTCATCGACTCGAGTTGTTGGCCAACGTCGATCTCCAGACGTTGGAGGGCGCCGGAAGCGATGAGGTCCAGATATTGGAGTTCCAGACGGACCCTGGCGTCGAGAGGGTCGTGCTCCCTCTCGGTATCGGAGGATCCAGCCGACGGGCCAATGCCGACCAGTGCCGCCAAGGCAAGGTCCGATTGAAGAATTGGATTTCGGTCAACGACCGCGAGGACTTCGTCGATCGTTTCCACAGCCCATCCAAGGCTGGTGACCAGGAGGGCCGTCGCCATCACCAGTGACCGAGCGCACTGCCACCAGTTCCTCAGGATTTCTACTCGACCGGGCGTTTTCACAGTACCTCCAGAAGCTCTCGCCTTTCGATGATATACGATTGGCACTCCCGTGGAGGGTGGAGCACAATGGCTGATGTCGTGGACACCGAATGTGGAACCTTGTGGATCGTTGCGACGCCCATCGGGACGCTGGGTGATTTCTCAGCGCGGGCGGGGCAGGTTCTTCAGCAAGTCAGCCTGGTGCTTGCCGAAGATACTCGTCGAACGCGGCGGCTCCTTGCGGGACTTGACCTCAAGGTGTCGGGCTCGCTTCGGTCGCTGCACGAACACAACGAGTCCGCAGTGGTCCCGGCGGTTCTTCAGTGTCTCAGGGAGGGTGGTGACGCAGCGATCGTCAGTGATGCGGGAACGCCGGTTCTTTCGGATCCCGGATTCGAGTTGGTTCGCAAGGTCCGTGAGGCGGGGTTCCAGGTCGCCAGCGTTCCGGGGCCTTCGGCCTTTGCGGCCGCGCTGGCCGCTTCCGGTCAACCACCCTTGCCGGCAGTTCTGATTGGGTTTCTGCCGCCGAAACAGGGTCAGCGCCGTCGTCGCCTCGCGGCGCCGATCATGTCGCAGGCGACTACCGTTGTCTTCCTGTCGCCCCATCGGCTCGGGGCCGAACTCCTGGATGCAGCCAAAATCCTCGGAGAGGACCGCCCCGCGACCCTGCTGGCGGAATTGAGCAAGAAGCACGAGCGGGCCGAGATGGGGACTCTGAAAGACCTGGCTGCCTGCCGTGAGGTCCAAAGGCCGAGGGGTGAGTACGTTCTGGTAATTGGTCCACCGCCTTCAGAACCGCCTTCGTCCCACCAACCGGGGCCGGCGGAGGCGCAGGAGGCGTATCTGGCCGCCTTGGACATCGCCGGGGAACGGCGAGAGGCAATGCGGATTGCGGCCCGGGAACTGCGTCTGGGCCGTCGGGAGTTCTATGCGCTTCTCCTTGAAAATGAGGACCTTTGATTGGTGGTTGAACCGGTACTGAGAGAGGCTGTGTTACCCTTGGTTGGTCTATTTGCGTCGATGATCTCCGGCGGTTTTTTCTGTCGAGAGGTAATCTGGCGCCTGGGGTGGGTACGAGGTTGTCGATGAGTTTCATTGGGGAGGTACCGATGATCGGCCGTCGTCTGATCGCGATTTTTGGAACCGTTTTTACCGCGGCAATGCTGGCGGGCTGTGGATCCAAGCCGGTCGTGGGAGTTGTGTTGCCCATTACTGGGTCCGCGAGCGGCTATGGCGTGAGCATCGAAAGCGGGATGCGGCTGGCGATCAAGGATGCTCGGGAGACCGGCCAGCTGCCTCCGCAGTTCGAGGTCGTGTGGGAAGATTCCGAGAGCGATCCGGCCAAGGGAATCGCCGAGGTTCGGCGGTTGGTCGACGAGCGGGGCGCGAAGCTGATTTTGGGCGCGGCGACCAGCTCCGAGGCCCGAGCCCTCGTCGAGGTACTGGATGACATCAATGTCGTCTGTCTGTCCCCGTCGGCGTCGACACCCGGTCTGACCAAGCGCAGCAAGCTGTTCTACAGGATCTATCCGTCCGATGAGCTCGAGGGGCACACCGCAGGAAAATTCATGATCGATCGACTCGGGGCGACCGAAACTGTTCTCTTTGTCGGGAATCATGATTATGTCGCCGGTATCGAACCGGAATTTCGTCGCCAGTACGAGGGTAGTCTCGGCGGCACGGTCGTCGCAACCGTCGATCTCGAGTCGGAGGGATGGGATCAGGATGTGTCCGGGGTTCTCAAAGAGCACAAGCCGACGGTCGTCTACATCGTCGGATATGCCGAGGAGATTCTCGAGGCCATCCGTCAGCTGAGGGCTGACGGTTTCAAGGGTCGGATCGTGACGACCTCGGCGTTTTTCACCAGTCAGATTCTCAGGGATGCAGGAGAATTGGCGGAAGGCGTGTTTTTCCCCCTGCCTCCCTTCGACCGGACGGCCGAAACGGAGCCCGTGGTTTCCTTCGTACACCGCTACATGGACACCTTCGAACGGGCGCCGGATGTCTTCGCTGCGCACGGGTATGATGCGATGAAGATCGCCATTCAGGTCTTTGCCATCGCCATTCCTCCGGAGACGCCGGAGATCAACAAGGCGCTGCACTTCGGTGTGACGGACTTCATGGGTGTGACCGGGCCGATCCTCTTCGACGATCACGGAGACGTCAAGCACTACCCCAAGATGTTTATCGTCAAGGATGGGCAAGTATTGGGTTATCGGCGATACCTCGACGCCGAACGCAAACGCATTCTCCGCCAGGTTCAAAACCTCCTGATCTCGGAGGGGTGACGACACCGTCTGCCGAGTGGGGATTCGCCGATCGTGACGCATGCCGTTCTTTTGTGGCGCCAGAGGGCCTTGGTCGGGGTTTTGGTCCGACGTGAGCTCTCGGCGAGGTACCGGGCCTCAGTTCTCGGCTTTTTCTGGTCCTTACTGAATCCTCTTTTGCTGCTGGTGGTCTATGCCTTCGTCTTCACGACGATTTTCCAGCCGAGGTTTCCAGGGGGGCAGCCGTATCCCCTGTTCCTCTTTGCCGGCCTTTTGCCGTGGATGTTTTTTTCCGGAGCGATCCTCGACGCGGCCGTAACCATGGTGGACAACGGGCCGTTGCTGGCCAAAGTGATGTGTCCGCCGGAGATTTTTCCTGCGGTAACTGTCATGTCTCACCTGGTCAACCACCTTTTCGCGTTGCCGGTTCTGGTATCGGCAATGGCGGTGGCCGCTGTGTTTGGGGCTCATCCTTTTCCGTGGACCATCGTGTTCCTTCCGTTGGCGTTGGTTCCATGGGTTCTGACTACTGCCGGCATTGCGGCAGCGGTGGCGGCCGTTGCGGTTCATTTTCGAGACCTCAGGGACCTTGTGGGCCACCTTCTCAACCTGCTCTTTTTCTCTTCACCGATCATCTACAGCCTTGAAGGTCTCGACCTCCATCCGAAGCTGATGATGGTGCTCCGGCTCAACCCCTTTGCCAGTCTGGTCGAGGTCTACCGGGATCTGGCCTTCGGGGGACGTATTCCGGAGATGCAGACGGGCCTGACCGCGATGCTGGTCGGTTTGGGCGTCTTCTTTCTGGGGACCTGGGTGTTCTCCCGGATGCGGGACACGATTGTGGAGGCTGTGTGAAGCCCGGGGAGGTCCTGTTTGATGGTGTTTCCAAGACCTACCGGGTGAAGGGTCGCAGAAGTCGCCACGAAACGCTCAAGGGGGCGCTGTTTTCCAGGAGGGCGCGACGAAAAGCGGTAGCCCCGGTCGATTTCCAGGCGCTGGACGGCATCGACCTGACGGTCAAACCCGGTGAGGTCGTGGCTCTCTTGGGACCCAACGGTTCGGGAAAGTCGACATTTCTCAAGTTGGCCGGGGGAATTTTGCGCCCGACTTCAGGCCGGGTCGCCACCGAAGGCCGGATTACCGCGCTGATCGAGTTGGGGGCCGGCTTTCACCCCGAGATCACCGGGTGGGAGAACGTCATCATCAACGGGATGTTGCTGGGCCTGTCCCGCCGGGAGGTGGAGCAGAGGATGGACGAAATTTTGGAGTTCGCCGGGATCGGCGACTTCATCGATCAGCCCGTCAAGACCTACTCGTCGGGCATGTATGTCCGACTGGGTTTTGCCGTTGCCGTTGCGGTCGACCCGGATATCCTTTTGATCGACGAGGTGTTGGCCGTCGGAGACGAGGCCTTTGTTGCCCGGTGCCTCGACCGCCTGGCCCGCATGCGCCGCCGGGGTGTGACGATGATCCTCGTGACCCACGATCTGGATATGGCCGGTGCCTTTGCTGACCGGGGGATCTACTTGGACCACGGGCGTATGGTCGCCGATGGGCCGACTGACCAGGTTGTCGCCCGGTACCGAGGTGACGTTGCCGGCGATCGGACCGCGCCCGAGAAAACGCGCAATCCGGTGCGCGTCCTCGAAGAGGGGCGGCGCTGGGGCAATGGGGATGTCGAGATCCTCGACGTCGAGATCCGGGCTGATGGCCGGCCCGTCAGACTGCTTCCCAGTGGAGCGACCGCCGAAGTTCGGATCACATATAGGGTCCACCGGCCGGTTGATGACTTTGTGTTCGGTGTGGCCTGGCACGGGGCCGATGGGACCCTGGTCAGTGGGCACAACACCGATCTCGACGGCCTCGACGGCAACAGGTTGGAGGATCGTGGGCAGATCTCGTGTGTGTACGAGAGCGTGCCTCTGGCTGCAGGCCCCTACACGCTGGACGTGGCTGTTCATGCCAAGGATGGCCTGGCCTATGACTATTGGTGCCGAGCCGGGGAGCTCCGGGTGACGGCCCCGGTCCAGTGGCCGGGGTTCTGGGCGCCGGGCCACCGATGGCAGGGTCCGCCGACCCTGTGGAAGTGACGCTATTCGTCACTCGGGCCGTTGAAACTGACGTCCAACGCCGTATCAGTCGACAAAATCCCCCGCATTGACTGGCACGACTTTTGCAAGTATCCCGACTGCATTGACAAGGAGGTATTACCAATGCGTAGACAAAAAGGTTTCACCCTGATCGAGCTGCTGATCGTCGTGGCGATCATCGGCATCATCGCGGCCATCGCGATTCCCAACCTGCTCAACGCGATCAACCGCGGACGGCAAAAGAGAACCATGTCCGACATGCGGACGATCTCGACCGCCATGGGCGCCTACGGTACGGACAACGTGTTCTATCCCAGAATCACCGCAATGGGCCAACTCGGGGCCTTCGTTTCCCCGGTCTACATCAAGACCTTCCCGTTGACCGACGGGTGGGGCACCCCCTACGACTTGAACGTCGATAGTGCCGGTTCCGAGTACACCCTGATCTCCTACGGCAAGGACCGCAAAGGGGAAGGTGCCTATCCGGACCATGACACCAAGACCAAGAATTTCGACTGTGACATCGTCGCCAACAGCGGCTCCTTCATCCAGTATCCCGAAGGCACCCAGACCGAGTAGTCTGGTTCCACCGCGATCTCAGGGGCGCTTCGGCGCCCCTTTTTTTAACTCACAGGGGTGCTATACACTCTCGGCATGATGTTGGATTTTGAGTTGGCGGTGCGGTTTCTCAAGAAGCGAGCGGGGCTCTTGCTTCGAGGGACCGCCCTGGCGGCACTTGTCGGAATCGCCTTGGCGACGATGGCGTTGATCATCACTCTGGCCTTGATGGCAGGTTACAGTCAGGCGATCGCCGGGGCCCTGCAGCAGGGCAACGCCCATCTCGTCGGCTTTGCACCTGCAGGGCTCGAGCAGGAGGACGTTGGCGAGATCTCCCGGTCGATTGCCGCAATCGACGGTGTCACTCGAGCCGAAGCGGTGACCTATGTCGCCGGTCTCGCCGAGGTCAAGGGAGATCCCAACCGTCCTCAGCCGGTGGTGCTCAAGGCCTTAGCCGGTCCTCCAGGATTTACGGATTTGGAGGCATGGCCTGAGACGCCGCCTATCAGGGCGGCCGTCGGCGCTGGATTGGCCGGCCGTTTGGGTGTCGGCGTCGGGGATAGCCTTCTTGTCCAGTTGCCACCGGCCCCGGGCTCCTGGGTTTTGCCCAGCGTGACACTCGAGGTTATCGAGATCTTTTCTCTGTCCTTTTCCGAGTTCGACAACCGGTGGATCGTCGTACCTCTGGATGCGGTGCTTGAGGCGGCCCCCGGCCTGAGCATTGCGGGCATCGAAGTGGAACTGGCCGATCCCCTGGCCGTCGAAACCGCTCGAGAGGCGCTGGAGGTTGCCCAGCCGGATCTGATGTTCACAGACTGGCGGGAGATGAATCGCTCCCTCTTCGCTGCCTTGAGATGGCAGACGGTGTCCCTGTTCGTCGTCCTGACCCTGGTGGTTGCGGTGGCATCCTTCCAGGTGTCCTCGGCCTTGATCGTGTTGGCGATCGACAAGCGGAGGACGGCCGGGATGCTCCAGGCTTTGGGTGCCACCGGTGGTCGGATCTGGCGGATTCTGACCATCGCAGGCATGGTTCTTGGGGGTGCCGGAGTCGTCATCGGGGCGAGCCTCGGTGTGGCGGTGTGCGCTGCGTTGACGGCGACGCGCGCCATCCGATTTCCCGAGCATCTTGCCAGGGTCTACCTGGTCGACCACGTCTCCTTCGTCGTCACGCCCCTCCACCTGGTCGCCGTCGTCGGTGTGTGCTTCGGTCTGGTGGTGTGTGCGTCGGCCTGGCCGGCATTGCAGAGCGCCCGGCGGGACCCGGCCGCCGCCCTCCGGGCCGTGTAAATGGCGTTAAGCCTCCAGTCCGAAGGCTCGGAGCATTCCGAGGAGCTTGGGAATGCTGGTGCCTCTGACGCGGCCTGCCGGGTATCGACAGAGGATGTCGCGTCGGCTTTGCCTCCGGATGATACGGTGGGCAACCCGCGGCCGGTGCCTCGGGCGGTGGTCGCTGTCATCGTTGGTTTAGTGAGCGGGGGTCTGACACACTGGCTTCCAAATCCGATCACCTTGGGAGGCATTCCAGTTGGTGATGTGGGTCCGCCCCTGGTTGGCCTCCAGCGTGCCTTGGAGGGGCTGTCGCCTTACGGGACGTCCTTGACCGGAGGACCGCTGGCCCAGTATCCATTTGTAACGATGGTTGTCCTGGCTCCGTTGCTTCTGGTACCTGTGGCGGCGGTTGCGGGGGTCTTCGGTGGCATCTCCGGAGCGGCTCTTGCCTGGGCTCTGACCTCGAAGGGTCAATGGTGGCGATTGATGTCTCTGGTGTCGGTTCCTTTCCTGATGGCTCTCTATTCCGTCCAGTGGTCGCCCCTGCTGACGGCGGCTTTGGCCTGGTCTCCCCTGCTGTTCCTGGCGGTGGTCAAGCCGCAAATGGGTCTTGCTCTGGTTGCGGCGGGCCGCTGGCGACGGTGGCCGGTGGTGGCGGCCATCGCAGTCGTGGCGGTGTCGTTCGTTATTCGGCCCACTTGGCTGGTGGAGTGGCTCTCCAGTGGGGTGTTCGGGCAGTATGACGCCCGGATTCCGGTGTTGGTTGCGCCCGGGTTCCTTTTATTCGGGGCCGCCCTCCTTGTCCGATCCCGCTCGGGCAGGTTGCTGTGTTCCATGGCCCTGATTCCTCAGAGATTCTGGTATGACCAGCTCTTGCTCTTCATGGTGCCGGCGACGTGGCGGCAGATGTTCGTCCTCGTCGTGACCTCGTGGATGGGTCTT
>JAUWTC010000300.1 GCA_030609785.1 Holophagae bacterium | reverse complement strand
TTTCCCCATCGGCAGCTCACTCGGGTTACAATCCCGCCGCCCGGCGTTTTCGCCGGCAGGATTCGAATTCTGGAGGAACCGATGTCGAATGTTACCCTCACCATGGCCGAGTGGGCCGCCTCAACAACCTACGAAGATCTTCCGGCCGAGGTCGTCACCGAAGTCAAGCGTTATCTGATGGATTCAGTGGGCTGTGCCCTCGGGGGCGCGCAGCAGCATGACGTCCACATGGCCCGAAAAGTACTGACCGAGATTGCCGGCTCCGGCGATGCCACGGTACTGGTCACCGGCGAAAAAATGGACCCTGTTTCGGCGTCCCTGCTCAATGCGCTGATGATCCGCGTGATGGACTACAACGACATCTACTGGAAACAGGACCCCTCCCACCCCTCGGATATTATTCCGGCCGCGATGGCCGCAGCCGAGCGTGCCGGCGGCTCTGCACGGGACCTGATCCTGGGCATCGCCCTGGCGTATGAATTCGAACAACGCATGTGCGAAGCCAGCTTCCCCGGAGTTCGCGAGATCGGCTGGCACCACGCAACCTTGACAGCGGCCGTTTCGCCGATTGTCGCCGGCCGGATGCTGGGCCTCAACGCCGAACAGATCCAACACGCCATCGGCATCTCGGCCTCCCGTCACTGCAGCACCGGATCGGTCACCGCCGGCAAATTGACGATGATGAAGAACACGGTCGATCCCATGGCGACACAAAGCGGCGTGCTGGCCGCCCTCCTGGCCGAACAGGGCTACACAGGCCCCGAACACGTGCTCGACGGCAAGGAGGGTTTCTCCCACGTCTTCGACACAGAGTGGAAATTCGACATTCTGACCGACGGTCTGGGCGACAGTTGGCGGATCCTCCAGTGCGGTATGAAGTTCTTCCCGACCGAGGCTCTGACCCATGCACCGATCTCCGCGACCCTGGATCTGGTCAATGACAACGAGCTTTCGGCGGACGAGGTCGAAACGGTAACCATCTACTCCCTCGCTCGCGCTGCCGACATCCTGGCCGACCCCTCGAAATACGACCCGCGCTCCAAGGAGACCGCAGACCACAGCCTGCCCTACGTCATTGCTGCGGCGGTGGCCGATCGCCAGGTGACACCGCTCCAATTCACCGACGCCAAGATCATGGATTCGAAGATCAGGGCTCAGCTCAACAAGGTCAAGGTGATCGCCGATCCCGAGATCGAGGCAGTATTCCCCGAACTGCAACGGGTCAAGGTCGTCATCAAGACGACCGACGGCCGCGAATTCGAGAAGCAACTGGACTATCCGAAAGGCGACCCGCGCAACCCCCTGACCGATGCAGAGATCGCCGCCAAGTTCGCCGCCCTGGCGGAGGGCATCGCAACGCCCGACGATGTCCAGCGGATGCAGGCTGCCGTCGACTGCGCCGAGGAGTTCGACGACGTCAGGGAGCTGATGGGTGAGTTGGTTGTTAGCTGACCCGGCGAAGCCGGGACACAGAAGAAACTCGAAACTGGAAACTGGAAACTAGCTCCCAGCTGAGGAGCCTGCAAAACTACCCAGGATGGCGGACTGCCACCGATGAACCCATGGTCTAGTTTCGAACCGCCAAGACGCGAAGAGCGCTAAGGTGTTTTATTTCAGAGTCTTCTTTGCGTTCTCTTGGCGTTCTTTGCGTCTTTGCGGTTCAATTTTCTTCTTGTCCTGGCCGCGTCGTCGTCGTTTTCTGAATATTGTAAGCGCCAGAGCTAACAGCTTTCCACCATCTTGCGTAGAATCTCGTTGCGGATAGACTGACCGTTCGACAGAGGAGGTACCATGCCCCAGACCATCACCGAAAAGATCGTCCAGAGCCACGCAGTCGACCTGACACCGGGTCACGAAGTTCGTGCCGGAGACATGGTCACTGTCCGGCCCTTCCACGTCATGACCCATGACAACACCGGGGCCGTGATCCCAAAATTCAAGGAAATCGGGGCCACCAGAATGGCGGACCCCTCTCAGCCGGTCTTCACCCTGGATCACAACGTCCAGGACACGTCCGAGGCCAATTTGAAGAAATACGGGGCAATCGAGGACTTCGCCGGGGATCACGGCGTCGTTTTTCATCCAGCGGGGGCCGGTATCGGTCACCAGTTGATGATTGAGAACGGCTTTGTCCATCCCGGCGCCCTGGTGGTTGCCTCGGACTCCCACTCCAACACCTACGGCGGCTTGAGCGCCCTGGGCACACCAGTGGTCCGCACCGACGCGGCGGCACTCTGGGCCGGAGGCACGACCTGGTGGCAGGTTCCCCGTACCGTCAAAGTCATCCTCGAAGGAGAGCCCAAACCCGGCGTTTCCGGAAAAGACATCATCATCACCCTGTGCGGGCTCTACAACTCCGGTGAGGTGCTCAACGCGGCAATCGAATTCCACGGCGAGGGCATCCAGTACCTTTCGATCGCAGAGCGGCTGACGATCGCCAACATGACGACCGAGTGGGGCGCCCTTGTCGGCTGGTTTCCATTCGACGGGGCCACCGCCGCCTACCTCCGGCGTCGCGCCGCGATTCTGGCGGAGCGCGGCTTCTCGGATCGTCTTTGTGAGAACGACATCAAAGGCTGGGAAGCCGAACCTCCATGCCCGGACGAGGGTGCCGAGTATGCGACCGAGATCCGTTTGGACCTCGGCACTGTCACCCCTCACGTATGCGGGCCAGACTCGGTCGGCGTGATGGAGTCGGTCACCTCGATCAGTCGAAAGAAGATCAAGGTTGACAAGGCCTACTTGCTCTCGTGCACCAACGCCCGGCTGGAGGATCTGGCCGAAGCGGCCGAAGTCCTCGCCGGAAACAGCGTCGCCGAGGGGGTCGAACTTTACGTTGCGGCCGCATCTGCCGAGATTCAAGAACAGGCCGAGGCCCAGGGGATCTGGGATGAACTGATCGAGGCCGGCGCCATCCCCCTGCCGCCAGGCTGCGGCGCCTGCATCGGCCTGGGCGCCGGCCTTCTCGAAAGCGGCGAGGTCGGCATCTCGGCGACCAACCGGAACTTCAAGGGACGCATGGGCGCCCGTGACGCAAAGGCCTACCTCGGCAGCCCGGCGGTCGTCGCGGCCTCCGCCATTGCCGGTCACATCACCGGCCCCGATAAGTTCAAGGAGAAGCAGCCTGAATACCGCTGCGAAGACCTCGGTTGGAAGCCGGCTGCTCGGGCTGTGGAAATCAAAGAAGGCTTCCCTTCGAGCCTCGAAGGACGGGTGCTCTTCCTGCCGACCGACAACCTCAACACCGACGGCATCTACGGGAAAGACGTCACCTATCGCGACGACCTCGAACCGGACGAGATGGCGACCTTCGCCATGCTCAACTACGACCCTGCCTTCCAGGAGGTCGCCACCGACGGCGACGTCATTGTCGCCGGTCGCAACTTCGGCACCGGTTCCTCTCGCGAACAGGCGGCGACCGCCCTCAAGTACCGAGGCATCCGGATGGTGATCGCCGCATCGTTCTCGCAGACCTACTTGAGGAATGCCTTCAACAACGCCTTCATCTGCATCGAAAGCCCTGATTTGAGCGCGGCCCTCCTGGCGGCGCACGAAGCCGAGGTGGAGTCCGGAACCAAGACCATAACCTCCGACCCGATAGCCGTGGACTTCAAGACCGCGACGGCGAAATGGAGGGGTCAGGAATTCGCCCTGTCCCCGGTCGGCCCCGCTGCCCAGGAGTTGCTGCTCGCCGGGGGCCTCGAGGCCCTGACCCGGCAGCGATTGGGATTGTAGGAACTATCAGCTCAGGTGCTTGCAAGACTACCGAGGATGGCGACCTGCCGCCGATGAACCCAGGGTCTAGTTTTGAACCGCCAAGACGCAAAGAGCGCAAAGGGGTTTAATCTCAATATCTTCTTTGCGTTTCCTTTGCGGCCTTTGCGTCTTGGCGGTTCAATTGCCTTTGTGCCTGTTGTGGCTATTTGCTTGCGTTCTTCATGCTCTTCGCGTTTCAACTTTATTCTTGCGCAACCTCTCAATAAAGCTCTGCGATACAATAGCTTTCGCACCTAAGGAGGGGTTCTCATGAAACGCACACTGGTTTTGCTGACTTCGATCATTATTTTCGGGGCCGCAGTCATTCTTGCCGCGGGCGCGGCCGGGGACGCCGCGCTGGGCACTCAAGCCTACGACAACTTCGAAACCGACGAGGTCTGCGCCGAGTGCCACGTCGACATAGCCCGTCAACACGAACAGAATCTGATGTCCCAGTCGTTCACTCATCATTGGGACGAGATCGAATATTACGAGTTGGCCCTTCCTCACGCCGAGAGGGTGGCCAAGGTCGCCGGCATCAAGGCCGGCTGCATGGGCTGTCATGCGCCTCTGGCCTTCCTCGCAGGTGACATTCCTCCCAAGAAGCCGTCCGAAGGTACGCGCGCCAACGAGGGCGTCTCCTGCGACCTCTGTCACTCGATCACAGGTTTCGAGGGCGACGTGCCCTTCAACTTCAACTTCATCGTCTCTCCAGGAGAAACAAAACAGGGCGT
>JAUWTC010000431.1 GCA_030609785.1 Holophagae bacterium | reverse complement strand
TTGGTTCTCTCACTCCTGGTGCTGGCGGTCGTCGGCGTTCAGGTGTGGTTGCACTACCGCCAGATGCAGGCGGTGGAACGGTCGTTGGGCACGGTGGCTACGTCCGTCGGTAAAGACCTCCTGACACGCCAACTGGAGGTCATCGAACGGCTGGGTCTGATCCCGGAGCCACTGGGTGCCGATGTTGAGCGACTCCCGGACGGGGCCTTTGTGACGCACGACGTGCTGATCAAGGTGGGCGGTGACGAGGAACCGCCGCCGATCGGGGGTTTCCGGAAGATTATTCGGTGGAATGGTGTTCACGGGGGCGAGGAAGAACCGCTCAGCGCGGAAGAGATCGAGGTCGTCATGCGGGCTGACGTTGCTGCGGCAGGCCGCACTGAGGTCTTTCTGGAATCCGCGGGGGTCATTCCCGTGGACTCGGAACTGGTGACCAAGGTAATTCACCTCGAGGTCAGTGACGAACGGCCTCGGATGATGATGATCTTTGAAGGTGACAGCGATGTGACGGAGATCGAAATTCCGACGTCGCCGACGATGGACATCTTCCACACGACCCTGCGCAGTAGTCTGATGGCTTCGGCATTGCTGCTGGTCGTCGGTCTTGCAGCCTCGGCCGTCGTTTCCCGTCGCTTGGCCAAACCCCTGCAGGACCTGGCCCGACGAGCCGAGGAGCTTGGCAGTGGAGAAGTCGGCCTGCGGGTCCCGGTGACAACTTCCGGGGAGGTCGGCGAGTTGGAGGCCGCCTTCGACCGCATGTCGGTTCGCCTGGGACAACTGGAAACGGAACGCGAAGACTGGAGGCGCAGGGAGCATCTGGCGCAACTGGGAGACCTCTCCAGGGGTCTGGCTCACACGGTGCGGAATCCTCTTCACACGCTGGGTTTGGCCGTCGAAGAGCTCGCTGGAGAGGGAGAGGATCCCAGGGTGACGACCGCCCGCACCGAGATCCGAAGGATCGACCGGTGGATCCGTTCGTTCCTGGCCCTCGGGGCCGGGGATGCTGCCTCGGCGCAGCAATGCGATCTCGTTGAGCTGGTTCAAGAGTCTCTGCTCGAGGCTGGGCGGCAGGGCGTTGACATTCGGCTGGAAGCGCCGGAGGAGTCCCTGCCCGTCGAGGTCGTGCCGACCGGTTTCCGGGCAGCACTGGGGAATTTGTTGGAAAATGCGGTTCAAGCCAGCGACGAGGGCGGCGCCGTCGATGTGGTCATTTCGAGCGAGAGCGGCCGGGCTCGCATCGACATCCGGGATCGGGGCCCCGGGCTGCCGGATGCCGTTCGGCAGCGACTGTACGAACCTCATCAGACGACGCGGCCCGGCGGGGCCGGCATGGGGCTGTTTCTGGCGCGGCAGTTGATCGAGGAGATGCACGGTGGGACCTTGGCGCTAACCGACGCTGAGGGCGGGGGTACTCTGGTGACGATCGATATTCCGACCGCGGACGGGAACAATGATGACTGACCGACTCCGCCGGGCAGGTATCGGCTCAAAAGTCTGCAAGATTCAGGGGAATAGCCACAAAAAGGCACAAAGAGGCACAAAAAGGAGAATGAACTGTTGGTCCACTGCTTCTGGAGCGCGGGCCTCCTGGCCCGCATCGTGCCTCTGCGAATATGGCAAGAGCCTCAACTGTCAGCTGTCTGGTATAGACCCGGCATCGGTACCGTTAGCTTTCTCTGGAGTGCGGCCTCTTGCTCCCTGTCCCCGGATCCTTTGTCCCCTGTACTCTTGCTTCTGAAAGGTATTCCATGGCGCACGCATCAATTCTGGTAGTTGAAGACGAGCAGGCCCAGCGCCGGCTTGTGGCAGACATCTTGAAACGGGACGGCCATAGAGTGGTCGAGGCGGCTTCGGTTGATGAGGCCTTGGGCTTGATGGACTCGTCGATTCCGGATCTGGTCCTGTGTGACTGGCGAATGCCGGAACGGGACGGCGGAGAGTTGCTCAAGGAGGTCGAGGAACGAGGCCTGGATTGTTCAGTGATTGTCATGACAGCCTACGGGTCAATCGCCCACGCGGTTGAGGCCGTTCGATTGGGCGCTGCCGACTACCTGGCAAAACCCTTCGAACGCGAAGCCCTGAGGCTGGCGGTTGAGAGGGTACTCAAGACCCGGAAACTCGAGGTGGAAAACCGGCGCCTTCGGGAGCAGGCTCATGAAGGCGAGGGCTATGGCGAACTGATCGGCAAGGCCCCCTCGATGCAACTGCTCTACCGTACGATGCAGAAGGTGGCGGCGACCGAGGCTACGGTATTGATTGCCGGGGAGAGCGGTACCGGCAAGGAACTGGTGGCTCGTTCGCTTCACAGCGGCAGCAACCGTGCCGCCGGCCCCTTTGTCGCCGTCAACTGCGCTGCCATCCCGGAGACACTGATCGAAAGTGAACTTTTCGGTCACGAGAGGGGCGCCTTCACTGGGGCTCATCGTCGGCGTGAGGGCCGGTTCGAGGAGGCCGAGGGCGGCACGCTCTTCCTGGACGAGATCGCCTCGATGCCGTTGCCTCTTCAGTCTTCGCTCCTCCGGGTTCTCCAGGAGCGGCGCTTCACGCGCCTTGGCGGCACCGGCGAGATCAGCAGCAACGTCCGGGTCGTGGCGGCATCCAACAGAGACTTACCTCAAATGGTTGCCGACGGGCTCTTTCGGGAAGATCTTTATTACAGGCTCAACGTCGTCGGCTTGGAGATTCCGCCGCTGCGTTCGCGCCGGGAGGATGTCCCACTGTTGGCCGAAGCCCTCCTGGAGAGGTCGGCTACAGTCCACGGCGTCGCAATCGGACCCTTACCGGTGGAGATCCTGCGACGATTCATGGAGTACCACTGGCCGGGCAACGTCCGCGAACTGGCCAACGCCGTCGAGCGCCTGGTCCT
>JAUWTC010000154.1 GCA_030609785.1 Holophagae bacterium | reverse complement strand
TACCGCGCCGCCGCTGGGCCCGCCCCGGTCCCTGTCGCTGTCCACTGTCCCTGCCCCTGGATCCCAACCACGGGCCTTACCGAAACGGAAGCGGAGCGCCGATGTCGGACCCCTGAACCTCGGCGATGGCGTCAGACACCTCGAAGCCGGACTTGCCTTCCAGCACCAGGCGCCGACCCGAGAAGGCCCCCTGAAATCGGGCGCGATTCTTCAGGGTCAGACGGGCGCGTTGCGCGAAGATTCGGCCCTGGACCCGAGAGCGGCCACCTATGACGATTTCCTCATTACTTTGATGGAGGAGGATGAAATCGGCGGATCTGCCGTCAGGATTGACGCCGCCTCCAGTTTCATCATTGGAGATTTTCACCTTCCCGCGAGTGATGAGCTTCAGGGTTGATCCGGGACTGAGGACAAGCCGTGCCTCATCCTCTACCTCAAACTCGTCTTCGACGACGATCACGATGTTGCCTGAAACCAGCACGACCACCTTATCCTCAAGGGTGAAATCTTTGCAGTATCGATCATCGGTCAGGGTAATTCTCTGCTTTGAGTCAAAGTTGCAGTCTTCAGGCCGGCCGGGCACTGTCCTTGTTTCAGGAAGAACCGGGACCAAGGCCCGTGCCTCGAATCGGCGAACTGAACTCAGAACCTGGGCGCCACTGTCGATCTCAACTGCTGAGTCCGAATCGACAAAGGAGAAAACCAACACATCAGCGTCAACAATGGCGTGGTCTTCGATCTCGATACCGGGCTCATCGGCAGCGTCGGCGCCAACCACGACGACCGTCAGCTCGCCAAGCAACCACGCCGAATCCCTTATTTCCAGGCCCTGTGGCACGATGATCCCAGCACCCCTGACGGTTTGGGAAGGGGCTGCTTCATGTGTGCCTGGCCTCTTCTGGGACGCCGACAAGGAACTGATACACACAACTTGATATCCAACGCCGGCACTTCCCGAACCCTCAACAAACGTCGCTTCAATCAGGCCTTTCCGGTTACCGGTCACTCGCCAAGTTCCAACCACCATTGGCGTTTTGTCGGGCAGTAAAAAGGCCAATTCACAGCGGTCTCCATGGCGCGGCATCACCGTCCCGTCAATCCGAACGACGATGGCCTCGCCGTTCACCTCGACTACGGTCCCGCTCAACGGCGTTCCCTCTCCAGCCCCAACGAGTCCGAAGGAAGAAAACCACACCCCGAGAAACAACAAAAACGTCTTCATCGCTGCCTCCATCAACATTATTGCCGAGATCATCGAAAGAACCCAGCTTTCCTCTCCAGAATCTCTTGATGGGAACGGGAAATTGACAGCTTATCCGGTGTTACACTGCTGCAATGACATCAATCCCACGTCGCGGCCTCGCCCGGACACTGGTGATTGTGGCCCAAATGACCGTGGTGTGGACAGGCACAGCCGGTGCAGCACAGGTCCCGGACGTGCTCCACCGTCCAGTTGGTGAGGCCAGAGATGTGGTCGAGGCCTCCGGCTACCGGGTCGAACTCGAGGGTGGCGACCCGGCGCCCTCCGGTCGGCTTGCATACACCGTACAGCTTCAAAACCCGGACGCCGGCCGACAGGCGCCACTCGGCGCCGTGGTCACCCTGCGAATCTTCGCCAAGCCCTTTGATCCTGCGGTTCCCAACGTCACAGGGTTGTCGGTCTCCGAGGCACAGACACGATTGGCCGCAGCCGGGTTAGGGGCCGTTCTACTGGGGGGCGATCCCGCACCGCCGACGGCGGCGCCCTTCACGGTTCAATCCCAACGACCACTGGGCGCGGCCTCGGACGGACCCGGCAACCTGGTAGAGCTGCTGGTATTTGGGCCGTCGGAGAAGATTACGAGAACGGGACCTCACGACCGGAGGATGTCTGAGACCTCCAGCAGCCATGGTGCGGCCCGTGAGCCTAACGCCGTGGCGGTCTACAGCCCACCTGACCAGAGGAGATACGTTTTCGACGTGCTGGCCACCGGAATAACCGCGCACGAGTTGGCAACCGAGTTGGGCCTTGCCGCGACCACAAACCAGGGTGGGGTAGAGGTCTTCCGTGCACAGGAGCGAGGTATTGCGCATGCGACGGTCTGGTACGACGCCGAACGACGGTTACGTTGGGCCAGGGTCCAGCTCATCCGCTCCCTGCCTCTGGAGGTCGCCGTACTTCTCTTCGACATCCATGGTGACCCCGAAACCTCACAGGGACACCCCATCTCCGGCCAGTTAAAATTGCGAGAGTCAACGTGCCACTACCTCCGCGACGGAGTCCATTTTTATATCCACGACGATGTCGTGGAGGAGATTTGGATCACTTCTCCCGGTGAGGGCTTTGGCGTGATTGCCGCTCAGGTGGACAAAGGGCTGCTGTGAATCCCGAGAGAATCGGGCGTCGGCTCGTGGTCCTGATCGGCGTTTTCGTGACGATTGTCGCGGCTCTGGAGCTTTGCGACCGTGGCGCCGGGCGAGCCTACGGCCAACAGGCGGCGGTGCGCGAGTTCACAGCGGCCGATGCCCAGAGATTGAAGGCCGTCAGGACCGAGTTACAGAGCCTCCGCGAGCAGTTTTTGGAAGAGGACTTGAGCCGTTCCCAACTGGCTGAGGTGGCGACGAGGGCCGAGCCGCTGACCCGGGAGATTCGGGAGCTGCTGGACCAGAAGTGGTGGTGGCAACGCCATCTCGAGGGCCGGGACCCGGGAGCGGAAACAAGGGGCGACGTTGCGGTCCTTCAGGGCGCGGGCACAACGGCCGAGCCTCTCGACATGGACGAGTTGTTCGGACTCTTCCGCGAGTTCATTAACCTGGATACACGCCGGGCAGATTCCTGGTCGGGAGCGCCGGCGGCGCACGAGTGGGAGTCGCTCGCCGGGAAGCTGCAATCGGCTGCTTCCCGGCCGAGGCAGTTCAGGCCGGAAGGGGAGGACCCGTACGTACTGAGAGCTGTGCTGCTGTACGGTGAGTGTCGGCTCTTCGCTTCGGTAGAGCACTTCAAAGTCGGCGATCGGGGGGCGCAACACGCGGCCTATTTCGAGGGCCTAGCCGCCTTGGAGGGGCTGGTGGCGTCATTCCGGGCGGCCCGGGCCAACCACCAAGATGGCGTGGACGGGTGTGAACGGTTTCGCACGCCGTCGCCCCCACACACCGGGGTGGAAACGGCCGGCGTGGAGGGAGAGGGCTGGGCGGCCTGGCTTCTGTCCCCTGGAGGCCGGGGCACTTCGGAGGCGGCGACGGCGCTCCTCGCACAATTTTGTCCATGGGGCCTGGGGGTGTACAACGCGCTTCATCAAAGCGGACTGACCAAGGGTCTCGACTGGAGGATCCTGCGCCCATACGCCCACGACGAGCTTCAATACGTTTCGGTCGCCGTCGTCGAGAGGGGCGTTCCGCCCCACATCGGGGAAGCCATGGATACTGCGCGCCGGGGCAGCGTGTTCCACCTCGGTCAATACGTCTCTGTGAACTGGGAGCGCAGGCCGGAGCCCGCCACCTCCACCGTATGGTTCACCTCGCCGGCGGTTGCGGATGTCCGGATCTCCAAACTGGTCAAGTGGGGACTGCGAACGGTCAAGCTGATCTTCGGAGGTCCTCTTGATCTGGCGGTCGACGAAAGCTTGGGTCATCTGGTGGACGTTGTGGGCCAGGAGTACGGACAGGATTCGCAGGTGTATACGGCTGCAGGTCTCGCCGTCGACCTCAATAACTTCGGCCTTGAGTCCGACTTTCTTGTCGATGGCAAGGCGTTCGCCCAGGGGAAACCACCCAAGGAGATTTTGATGGCTCTCCTCACCTGGGTGGAAAACAAGACCATCGAGCTCACCTTCGAGGGAATCGACCCCGAAAACGAGGTTTTGCGGGCCCAGGTGGGAAGTCCTTTGAGCTACGACGGTACGCCGATGCCCGCGGTTCTGTTCCGCAGCGACCTGCTCGGCTTCGAGAGAGTCCCGGACGAAAAATACCGCCACACCTGGAACGCGCTCCTCTTCCATCAGCTCGACCCTCGGGGACTGACCGGCAGCGGGGGCAAATACGATCTGTCGCAGGGTTCCCCGCCGGCCATGGATGCTCTGGTTTCTTACCTCCACAACGATGCCGGAGTTCATCGCAAGGTGTGGCTGAAGCTGCCGGACCCGCTGGGGTCGAGGCTCCTTCTCGGGGACTTTACCCCGCAGGTCCAGGTCCTCAGGGTCGAGGTGGAGAAGGGAACCTACCAGGGATGGCGCGGCTCGGTCGGCAAGGACCAAACCCTGGCCGCTCTGCTCTACCGGAAGCCGGATGACCCATCGCCGGTGGCCTTCCACGAGGTCGATAACCCCGAGATCTCCTTCCGTATCAACAACGAAAACCAACTGATCAGGGGAGGCCCTGGAAAACTGACGAACGTCTTTTTCGGTGAGGAGGCCAAGGCCTCGTGGTACACCCGGGATCCGCGTTGCGACTACACGGTCAAGGTGGCGCTCATCGGCAAGACCGAGACCTACACTCACGCCGGTGAGCTGGGTTCGAGGTCCGATTACTTCTGGGAGGAGCCGGTGAAGGTCCTTGCCACCCGACCCTGTCGCTTCCTCAACCGGGCAGGCAAGAAGAGAACCGGGACCTTGAGTTATCCCAACGAAGGTTGCGTGGTGCTGTCCACGGCGATTCGCCAGTCCGCAATCAGCATGCGGCTTTCTAACGTAGGCGGCAGTAAAAAAAGCTTCGAGGAAGAGGAAGATCATCCGGAGCGGATGAAGAAGAACTACTGGGTCAGTGTCAGTGGCCTGGAGCCCGGCCTCCACCGCATGCAGGTCCGGCAGAAGGATGGCCGCACCTACACCTCCTACGGCTGGGCGCGCGAGGGGCGGACGACCGAGTTCCGTGGATTCCTCTTCTTCTCATCGCGAGACCTGAGGTTCAGGATTGAATACTCGCTGCCCGACCATCCGGACGTGGAGCCGATCGTCGTCTCCGGAGTCCGGAAAGCCGCCGATCACTCCGAAATTTTGGCCAAGATCGAGCGCTCAAAGACGGCGCTCAAGAAAGTCCTGGCGGATATGCGCAAATTGGAAAGCCGGCGGGCCAGCAACCGGGGCTGGGTGCCGGTCAGCTACTATCGCGAGCTGGCGGAGTACTACATCAAACTCGGCTGGTACCCTGAGGCCGTCGAGGCCTGCCGCAAAGGCCTCGCAGAGTGGGAGAGGAACAGACCCAGGGAGGGTGGTTGGAAGTTCAGCCGGTCGACCCTCGGCATGAGGATGGCCGAAGCGGCCTACGGCATGGGCAACGTCGAACTCTTTGAGGAGGGGCGACTGTTGCAGGCGCGCCATTTCGACCGCAGCGGGCGGCCTGCCGTCGATCACGGAGATGTGGGGTACTTCTACATTTTCGACTTTGCCAGTGAGATGATTGAGCTCGGCGGATCGCTGGACAGGGTGGAGACCTACCTCCAGCTGGGCCAGGCTCATCTTCAGAAGGGAGGCCATCCGGTCGAGGAGTGGCGTAAGAGAAAATTTGAAGATGCCGAAAAAGGCAGCGGCAACAGCCTCTCCAAACTCATTCGAGCCGGTCAGTTTTGAATCGATCGGCCCCATCATTCCAGAGCCTTGGCCTTTCGGGGTGGTCATGCCTACGCAGGCGCCACTCCTGGCGCGGTCCCTGACGCCGTCGCTGCCGCTGCCAACCTCCGCAGTCCCTGCCCCTGAACTCCAACCCCGGCCTTCGGGAGCGCGCGGGCACGCTCCCGCTCGATCATTTCCCGGAGGGGCAGCATTTTTCGGACCGGAAGGAGGACCGCCCCTCCGGGAAAGGACCTCGGCGGCCTACACGCCCTGCCGAGACTCGATCGCTAAGGCGTTCGCCGAGGGGAGCCAGGCACGGCTTTCATCGCAGCTGCTCCGGTGTCGGCAGGTCTGCTCGGTGAAGAAAGCCGCAACTGGCACCCCCGCCGGGGAACGGGCGCTCTTGGATTTCGTTCACCGCCCCTATTTGCCGCAGCACGGCAATCGCGCTAGACTCAAGCCATGGACAGTCACCATCAGGACCATTCTCAGCATTTCGACTACGACGTCATCGTCGTTGGTTCGGGTTTCGGCGGATCGGTTGCCGCTCTGCGGCTTTCGGAAAAGGGCTATCGGGTGGCCGTCGTTGAGAAGGGGAAACGCTGGACGGAAGACAGTTATCCCCGAAGCAATTGGAACATCCCCAAGTCCTTCTGGTTTCCCTGGGCCAGCTGCTACGGCGCGTGGAGCCTGCACCTGCTTCGAGAGGTTTTGATTCTCCACGGTGTCGGCGTCGGTGGGGGCAGCCTCTTGTACGCCAATACCCATTTTGCACCTCCGGATGCGGTTTGGGATGACCCTCAATGGAAGGATCTCGAAGACTGGCGTTCGATCATGCCCGACCACTTCGCCACCGCGCGGCGGATGCTGGGCACGACCCCCAATCCGCAGTTTGGGCCGGCCGACGAAGCTCTGAAGAACGCGGCCATCCGGCGGGGGCGCGGGGATACCTTCACACC